>PWQC01000023.1 GCA_003556925.1 Candidatus Nealsoniibacteriota bacterium
GGAGAGATTATTAAGCAGAACAGAGAAATAGAAGAGAAAGAAAAAGAACAAGAGAAAAAGAAGGCCGAAGCTCTGATAATGGGAAAAATTAAAAAAGAAAGAGATGCCGAACTAATCACTCCCCAAGTAGAAAAAGCAGAGAGTTCTCTCCCTCCTAAGAAGGAGGAAAGCGAAAAACAATGGATAAGGCTAGTTGTGTTTCTTCTGCTTTTTGTTGCTTTAGTCGGCTTTGGGACATTTTGGTTTTGGATCTTAGTTATTAAAGAACAGCCGCCAGAAGTTAAGGTTACCGAACCATCAGAATATCTCAGTCAAGAAGACTGTGAAGAGGCCGATTATTATTGGTATGATGATGCTTGCCATGGAGAGGAAAAAGAGATAGAACCGTCAGAATACCTTAACCGAGAAGATTGTGAAGGGGTCGGTTATTATTGGTATAATGATGCTTGCCATAGAGAAAAAAAAGAACCGTCAGAACACTTTAACCGAGAAGACTGTGAAGACGCCGGTTATTATTGGTATGATGATAGTTGTCATGAAGAAGGGAAAGAGATAGAGATAAACAGAGAAGAAGCGATAGATTTAATTGCTGATGTCTTGGCAGAAGAAGTGCCGGTGGGAGAGTTTAGACAAGTAACCTTTCAAGTAGAAGGAGCCAGGGTTAGTTTTGAAAAAATAATGGAAGCTTTAGAGGTAGATTTTCCAGATCTATTTTCAAAGATACAAACTCCTAGTTTTTTCCTTTATTCACAGCCGGAAGGTAATAGAATTGGTTTTTCAGGGGCGTTTTATGGAGACGTAGAGGGACTGATGATGGAAAAAGAGGAAGACTTAATCAATATCTTTAGCGGTTTTTTAGAGGGGGTGGGATTCGACGGTACTCCCGTCTCTAATGTTTTTAAAAATTCTGCTGACAGCACAACATACGATGGTCCTAACTTTAGATTTCAAACATTAACTCAACAAGACATGGGGATTCTTTATTATGCCGCAGATAACAAATTTATCTTTTCTACTTCCTGGCAAAGCATGGAGGCAGCCTTAGATAAAATTTTGTCGGAAGAACCTCCTTCTGCGAATGATTTACTCGAATCTTTAGGATTTGATAATGCTTGGAATATTTATCAAGAAGTTATTTTAGCGATAGAAAACAGAGACAAAGATAGGCTTAATCTACTTACTTATGATGATTACTCTAGCTGTTTTGTTGAATTTGGAGAGGAGGATTGTTGGCAGGCGATAGAAGGTATGCATGCGTTCTTTGGAGTAACTTCAAAAGAAGAGATTAAAGATGTCTGGGAAGATGACAACCAGATAATTTTGGCCACGGCAGTGGAAGAGACAGACATGGGCTTTCGAAAAGATTATCTGTTGTTTGTTCGTAGTCCTGAAGAAGAGATCAAGCTTCTATCTCTTGAAGGTGATAACAAAACAACTAGAGAAGCTTTTCAAGAGGTAGATATTAAAAAAGACTCTGATAACGATGGTTGGTGGGACAAAATAGAAGAAGCCGCTCAAACTGACCCCAATGATCCCAACGACTATCCTTTTAAATAAAGATGAAAGAAGCAAATATCAAAAAATTAAAAGATAAGCTTGAAAAGAAGAAAAAAGAAATAGAAGCAAAGCTTAGGCAGATCGCCGATAAAGATCCTAAGATAAAAGGAGACTGGGATCTTAAGTTTCCTAAATTCAACGGAAAGGCTGGAGGAGGTTCTTTAGAAGAAGCGGCTGATGAGGTGGAAGAATATGTCAATTTAAAGCCGATAGAACACTCTTTAGAGTTAAGGTTACAAGAAGTTAATCAAGCCTTAGATAAAATAACTCAAAACAGGTATGGTCTTTGTGAGGGGTGTCAAAAGCCTATTAGTCTCTTAAGGCTTAAGATATCACCGGAGGCTAAGTGCTGTTTAAGGTGTAAAAAAGCTAAATAAATATTAGAAAGATGGAAGAAAAAAAGTCAAATAAAAAAGAAGTAGACTTTGTTACTATTTGCAGTTATTTAGGGATTTTGGTTTTAATCCCCTTACTAACTGACGCGAAAGACAAGCCTTTTACTAAATTTCATGTAAAACAGGGTCTTTTATTATTTATCCTTGAAGTCATTACTACTTTTGTCGCTTGGATCCCTGGCATCGGCTGGTTTTTGAGTCTTTTTTGGATTCTATGGATTATTTTAGGAGTTATGGGAATTCTAAATGTTCTTAATAAAGAAGAAAAAGAGCTTCCTATTATAGGGAAGTACGCTTATACTATCAATATTTAAACTCTAACATTGTTGAGTGCGTCCCCGGCAGGATTCGAACCCGCAATCTCTACGTCCGAAGCGTAGCGCCTTATCCGTTAGGCTACGGGGACCTTTTTATTATACTCTAAAATTTGAATAGAATCAAAAAATAAGATAGGATATAGATATGAAAATTCCTAAAGAAGTAAGTGAAGTTTTAAAAAAAATAGAAAAAAATAAATTCGAAGCCTTTTTAGTGGGTGGTTGTGTCAGGGATATCACTATGAAAAGAAGCCCTAAAGACTGGGACATTGCTACTAATGCTAATCCGACCCAAATTCAGAAAATATTTAAAAAAAGCTTTTTAAACAATAAATTTGGGACAGTAACTGTCTTGACCTCTTCAAAGGACAAAACATCGCAAGAGATAGAGGTTACTCCTTATAGAACCGAAAAAGAGTACAAGGACAAAAGGCATCCAGAAATAGTAACTTGGGTCGAGACGATCGAAGAGGATTTGTCTAGAAGAGATTTTACTATTAATGCCATTGCCCTTTCTTCGGATTTAACTTTCATAGATCCTTATTTGGGCATAGAAGATATAAAGAGAAGAAGAATTAAAGCGGTTGGGAAAGCTGAAGAGAGGTTTTCTGAAGATGCGCTAAGAATGCTGAGAGCGATTAGGTTTGCTTCGGTTTTGGACTTTGTTATAGAGCCAAAGACTAAAAAAGCCATTAAAGAAAACTCTTCCCTGCTCTCTTTAATTTCAAAGGAGCGGATAAGAGATGAATTAATGGAGATCATTATGTCTGACAAGGCTTTTGAAGGAGTAGAGCTCTTAAGAAAAATGAATCTTTTAGAATATATTATTCCCGAGCTTTTAGAGAGCTACCAAGTCGGACAGAACAAGCATCATATTTATGACTGTTATACGCACTCTTTACTCTCTTTCAAATACGCAGTAAAGCAAAATTTCAATAAATACGTTAGGATAGCTGCTCTACTTCATGATATTGGTAAGCCGAGGGTGAAACAGGGCGAAGGGTATAATTCCACTTTTTATAACCATGAGATAGTAGGAGCTAAAATGACTGAAAAGATATTGCAAAGATTGAAATTTCCTAAAAAAGAGATTGAAAAAATTACTAAATTGGTAAGATACCATCTTTTTTATTACAATGTTGGAGAGGTTTCAGACTCTTCCGTGAGAAAGCTGGTTTCTCGTGTAGGAGAGACCAATGTAGAGGAACTTTTACAAGTAAGAATGTCTGATCGTATTGGGTCGGGGGTCCCTAAGGCAGAACCTTATAAACTAAGGCATTTGAAATATGTTGTTGAAAAAGTATCTCAAGATCCTATTTCGGTCAAGATGCTTGAAGTGTCCGGTAAAGAGATAATGGATATTTTAAAGATAAAGCCGGGTCCAAAGATCGGTCAAATATTAGAAATTTTATTAGGAGAGGTTTTATCGAATCCCGATAAGAATAAAAAAGAGTTGTTAAAAAAAGAGATTGAAAAATTGGGCAAACTATCAGAGAAAGAGTTGTTTGAGCTGTTTAAAAATGCCGAAAAAGAAAGAAGAGAGATCGAGATTAAAAGAGAAGAGATGACTAAGAAAAAATATTGGGTTACTTAGGGCCCGTAGTTTAATGGCTATAACACTGCCTTCGCATGGCAGAGAAGAAAGTTCGAATCTTTCCGGGTCCATATGAGAACAGGTATATATCGTAAATTTTCTAAAAAAGATATTGTTAATTTAAATTATGGAATAATGCATTCCCAGATAGGTTATGCCGACGGGGTCTCTATTGTCATTAAGCAGATGGAACAAGTCATGAGAGAGAATATGGGTGTTTCTAAAAAACAGATCTATTGTCTGGTTGGCAAAGCAAAGAAAAATCATTTTCAGACCAAACAAGAAAAAATTCTTTGGGATGGGCATTCAATAAATAAGATGATGCTCCGATTTTATTCTAAGGGATATGATAAAGATCAAAAAGAAAAGATAGAAAAAACCGTTTCAAAAGCAAAAGACGTCATAGAGTGTTTTATTAAGGAGAATAAGATAGATGTAATTATTGCCCATAATATGGCTCATCCGATCAATTTTATTTTTGCCCTGGCTCTTTCCCGTTATTACAAAGAGGCGATAGAAAAAAAAGAAAAGACGCCTAAATATCTGCTCTGGTGGCATGACTCTTATTTTAAAAGAAAAGAACTTTGCAATCCTGCCCGGGATGTAAATAGATACTTGTTAGAGGGTGTCCCTGGGAAATTCGTCGAATACATCTTGTTTATAAATAGCTTGGAGTTTCCTTTAGCTGAAAAGAGATATTTTTCTATTTTAGATAAAAAATTCCCCGGATATCTTGAACTGATGAGGCTTTACCATGATGTTGTTTACAATACCACGGACAAGATAATTGATTCTTACGAAGAATTAAAAGGGGAAAAAATTAAAAAAAGAACAAATAAATTTTTACGCATCTTTGAGGTAAGAAAATTGCTTAAAAACTCTAACCAGAGAATAGAAAACACTTTTTTCGTTTTACAACATACAAGGATAATTCCGCGTAAAAGAATTGATTTTGCTTTAAAATTTGTCTTTGAACTGCATAATCTACTTAGAGAGGAGGGGAAATATACTGCCCTATATTTTTTTATTTCCGGCACAACCGGTTATAAAAACAAAAAGACCAGAGCAGAGCTAAAGAAGTTGTATCAAATCCTTTGCGAAAGATATAATACTGATAAAGTTTTCTTGGTGTTTGGCGCTGAACAAGAAAATCACAATCAGTTTAATTTTCATGAAATTCCCTCTGTCTTTGCCTCTTTAAATGGGATTTCTACCTATTTTAGTGAGATAGAAGGATTTGGTAATAATCTTTTAGAGGTGATGGCCTCAGGATTGATTCCCGTCGTTTATACTTACCCTGTCTTTAAAAAAGATTTAGCCAAGTTTCCTTTTAAGATAATTACTTTAAATAAGTTTAAAATATCCAAGAAAGGACTCATAGAGACATTAGAAGTAAGTAGTGACGAAGAAAAGAGAAAAAGATGGGTAGAAATAAATTTAAATATTTTAGGTCAAGAGTTTCAACATAAAATAATCGCCTCTAAGTTAAAGAGAGCAATAGTTAAACCAAGAATACATTTATGAAAGTAAAAAAAGTCCTTAAACCTTGGGGTTATTTTGAAAGGTTTATTCAAAACGAGAAGAGCACGGTAAAGATTCTTTACCTTAGTCCCTATGAAGAGTTGAGTCTACAAAGACACTTTAAGCGCGAAGAATTTTGGTTAATCTTAGAGGGATCTTGTCAATTAACGATCAATGATAAAACTTTTCAAGCCGGAAAGGGTGAATATTTTGAAATAAAAAAAGGAGAAAAGCACAGGGCGAAGAGCCAAGCTCAAAAGGTCTCAATATTAGAAATTTCTAAGGGTGATTTTTCCGAAAAAGACATTATTCGTCTTGAAGATAAATATAGGAGAGATGCTTGATAGAAAAACAACTTGACCTTAATATCTTTTTATGATACTCTTAAAATAAGATATCTGTCCGTTCTATAACGGACATTTTAATTAAAAAAACATGGATATAAAAAAATTTACTTTAGCGTTAGAGCAGATAGCGGAAGAAAAAGGAATTCCAATAGAAAAAATAAAAGAGAGCATTGAAACCGCTATTGCCGCCGCTTATAAAAAAGACTACGGCGAGAAGGGGCAAATTATAAGATGTAAACTTGATTTTAAAACAGGCGATTTTAGGTTTTGGCAGATAAAGACAGTTGTTTCTGAAGAGACGGTTTATTTTGAAGAGGAAGAGAAAGAGGAAGATAAGGTTAAGTTTAATCCCGAAAAGCACATTATGGTGGAAGAGGCTAAAAAAGAAAAAGCTGATGCAGAAGAAGGAGAAGAGATAGAAAAAGAGCTGATTACTAAAGACGAATACAGAAGGATTGCCGCTCAGACAGCCAAGCAGGTGATACTGCAGAAGATAAGAGAAGCAGAGAGAGAGACTGTCTTTCAGGAATACAAAGAAAAGGAAGGTGAGATTATCTCTGGCATTATTCAGAGAATAGAACATAAGTATATCTATGTTGACCTTGGTAAGACTTTGGCTATTTTACCCAAGGAAGAACAAGTTTATGGTGAATTCTATAAACCCAACCAAAGGATGAAGTTTTTTATTGTAAAAGTTGAAGAAAGCTCTAAGGGGTCAAATATTATTTTGTCTAGAGCTCATCCCAAATTGGTCTCTAAGCTCTTTGAATTAGAGGTTCCTGAAATCAGCCAAGGAACGATAGAGATTAAAGCTATTGCTCGAGATGCCGGCTCTAGGTCTAAAATAGCCGTTGTTTCTACCGTAGAAGGAATTGATCCCATCGGAAGTGCAGTCGGTCAGAAAGGAACCAGGGTTTCGGCTGTTATCAGAGAATTAGGTGGAGAGAAGATAGATATTGTTGAATATTCTGAAAAGCCCGAGGAATTTATTGCTAACGCTCTATCCCCAGCCAAGATACTTGAAGTGAAAGAACTACCCAAGAACAAAGCTCTCTGTTTCATCCCTGAAGATCAGCTTTCCCTGGCAATCGGCCGAGACGGCCAGAACGTAAGATTGGCCGCTCAGTTAACGGGTTGGAATATTGACGTTAAAAAGATAGAAGAGGACGAATCGGAAGAAGAGATTGAAAAAAAGGTAGAAGAGGCCGAACAAGAGCAAGAAGAAGCGGAAGAAAAATAAATAAAATAAAAATATGTTAAAAAAAACCAATGAACTTTCAAAATCGGAAATAGAATTAGAATTTTTAGTAGAAGCAAAAGATTTTAATCTTTTTTTTGACAGAGCCTTGGAAGAACTGTCGAAAGAGCTTGAAATTAAGGGATTTAGAAAAGGTAGCGTTCCCAAAGAGATTGCTCTTGAAAATATTAAAAAAGAAGCGATTCTTTCCAGGGCGGCTGAAAAAGCGGCTCAGAAAGAGTATGACCAATATCTTTCAGAAAACAAGATAGAGCCCATCTCTGCTCCGGAATTAACTGTTTTAAAATTAGCTGAAAATAATGATTTTGATTTTAAAGTAAAAGTTACTCTCCTTCCCGTTTTGGATCTTCCGGATTATAAGAGCATTGCCGGAAAGATTAAAAAAAATCCAGTAGAAGTTAAAGAAGAAGAGATCAAACAGACCTTGGATTGGCTTAAAAAAACAAGGGCCAAAAAATCTCTTAAAGAAGGAGCTGCGGAAAAGGGCGACCTAGTGGAGATTGAATACTCTTCAGATAAAACCGGCGATCAAAAGGATGTTTTTGTGCTTGGAGAGGGAAAAATGGTCCCAGGATTTGAAGAATCAATTATAGGTATGAAGGCGGGAGAAAAAAAAGAACAGGCAAAGATAAACATTCCTTTAAATTATAAGATTAAAGAGATAGCCGGCCAAGAGATAATTTTTACAATTAAGCTTATCTCTGTCTCGAAGATAGAGATGCCCGAAATTACCGATGAGTTTGCGAAGGGTGTAGGGAATTTTAGCAATGTTCAAGAATTAGAAAAAAATATAAGAAAAGGAATTGAACAAGAAAAAGAACAAGCGGAAAAAGACAGAAGAAGGGGGCAGATTTTAGAGACAATAGCTGAAAAAACAGAAGGAGATATACCTTCGGTTTTAATAGAGAGAGAAAATGAAAATCTGACTGCTAATTTTAAAGAGCAGATTAAGAGTAAAACAGGTCTTTCTTTTGAAGATTATTTAACAAAAGCTAAAAAGACCGAAGAAGAGATGCTTAAGTCGCTATCCGAAGAAGCAAAAAAAAGAGTAAAGCAGTTTTTAATCTTGAAACAGATAGCAGAGAAAGAAAAGATTGGAGCGTCAGAAGAAGAGATCAAAGAAGAATCTGATAAGATTCTAAAGAGATACCAGAGCACTCAAGAGGCAGAAAAAGATATTGACGCAAAGCAATTAAAAGCTTATACTGAAGAGGTAGTTAAGAACGAAAAGGTCTTTAAACTCTTAGAGAGCATATGAACTTAATTCCAACTGTTATAGAGAAGACGAATTTTGGAGAGAGAGCTTATGATATATATTCTAGGCTTTTAAAAGAAAGAATAATCTTTTTGGTTGGACCGATTACTGACGGAGTAGCTAACTCTGTTATAGCCCAGATGCTTTTTTTGGCCAGCAAAGACCCCAAAAAAGACATTCAGCTTTATATCAACACCCCAGGAGGTTCGGTTACTGCCGGGCTGGCTATCTATGATACTATGCGATACGTTAAACCTCCTATAACAACTATCTGTTTTGGTATAGCCGCTTCTATGGGTGCTGTTTTGTTGGCAGCTGGAGAAAAAGGGAAGAGATTCTCCTTGCCAAATGCTGAGATTATGCTTCATCAGGTTGCCGGAGGAGCTACTGGACAGGCGACAGAGATAGAAATTACGGCTAAGCAGATAATAAAAATTAAAAATAAATTAAATAAAATCATTTCAAAATGTACCAATCAGCCCTTAAAAAAGGTAGAAAAAGACACTGATAGGGATTTTTATCTTTCAGCCGAAGACGCAAGGTTGTATGGCATAATTGATGAGATGATTAAAACGAAAGATTAATTAACATGATTAACATATATGGGACAAATTACTTTAGCATTACTAGGGCTTGCCGTTTTAACGGTTGGTTCAATTTTAGGTTATTATACAAGGCAGTCAGTTGCTAGGAAAAGAGCGGATGTAATAGAGCTTAAACTTAAAAATAGAATACTTGAAACTAAAAAAGAAGCCGAAGAGATTAAAGCCAAAGCAGAAGAAAAATCCTCTCAACTGATAGAGAAAGTAAACAAAGAGATAGAAGAACAAAGAAGAGAAATTTTCCAAGCGGAGAGGCTTTTAATGAAAAAGGAAAACCTTTTAGGTCAAAAGCAATCTCAGTTTGAGTCGAAAGAAAAAGACTTTACTGATCGACTAACAAAACTTAGAAAAATAAAAGAAAACTTGGCTTCTCTCGAAAGAGAAACAGAAGAAAAGTTGGAAAAAATTTCAAACCTTTCTAAAGAAGAAGCGAAAAAGGAATTATTGCTTAATGTTGAGATGCAGAGCCAAAAAGAGATTTTAGAAAGAATAAGAAAATTAGAAACAGAGGGGAGTGAAAAATATCAAGAAAAGGCAAAAGAAATTTTAGCTCTATCTATTCAAAGGTTAGCTTTATCTCAGGCTCAAGAGATTACTACTACTACTGTTAATCTTCCTTCAGATGAGGTTAAAGGAAGGATAATCGGGAAAGAAGGGAGGAATATTAAAACTTTAGAAAAATTAACTGGAGTAGAAATTATCGTGGATGACACTCCTGAAGCGGTAGTTATCTCTGGATTTGATCCGGTTAGGAGGCATATTGCCAAAAATGCTTTAGAAAAATTAATTAAAGATGGAAGAATTCAGCCAGCCAGAATCGAGAAGACAGTGGAAGAGGCCGAAGAAGAGATAACAAATCAGATTAAACAAGCCGGAGAAAAGGCCGTTTATGATTTAGGTATTATTGATTTCGACCCAAAGATTGTTCAACTTTTAGGAAGATTGTATTTTAGAACAAGCTATGGTCAAAATGCTCTCATGCATTCCTTAGAAGTTGCTTATTTAGCCGGCTCTTTAGCCGCTGAGCTGGGTTTGAATGTTAAAGTAGTGCAAAAAGCAGGGTTGCTGCATGATATAGGTAAAGCGGTTGATCATCAAGTACAAGGTACTCACGTTGATATCGGAATAAGAATATTAGAAAAATTTAACGTAGGGAAAGAGATAATCGCCGCGATGAAATCACACCACGAAGAATATGCGAACGAAAGCTTAGAGGCGATTATTATTCAAACAGCAGATCAGATATCTGGAGCTAGGCCGGGGGCGAGGAAAGATAATTTAGAAAATTACATTAAAAGACTAGAAGAGCTAGAGCAGATAGCTACTTCTTTACCGGGAATTGAAAAAGCGTATGCCATTCAAGCGGGAAGAGAATTAAGGGTTTTTGTTAATGCTCAAAAAATAGATGATTTTGAACTAAAGAAAACCGCTAAAGAGATTGCTTCTAGAATTCAAGAGGAATTAAAATATCCAGGAGAGATAAAAGTAATAGTAATTAGAGAAAATCGAATAGTGGAATATGCTAGATAGTGTTTAAAAGAGTATCTATATGATTCCGCTCGAACTTACTTTACCAAAAATTCCTGAACCGCGAAAGCTAGTCGCCACAAAACGATAGCCTACCTCGTACATTGGATTGGATGATGAAAACAAACATCTCCACTAATCGCCTGAAACATGTCAGACAAACAAAACCACTGCCTTTTTACTAAGCTATGATATGCTGAGATATAATTTATTTAATAATTTTAAAATAATGGCTTTTGAGAATTTAGATATTCTCTTGCATCTTTAATAGTTCTTCTTGCAAAATCAAAGTAACTTTTTGCTTCTTTTTCTGATATTATAATTCCTCCGTTATAAAGATCTGAATTTCTTTTTTTTCGCATTGCCTCTCCAATTATTTCGATATCTTCGTTGTTTAAAATTTGGGATAATTTTTCTAAAATTTTAATATGATGCCCCCGTCTGCTTTTTATTCTAAATCCGTTAGAGGCAATCAAAGCAATCCCTGTCTTTATTAGGGCATCGTAAGTAAATTTGAAAATTACCTCTTCGTTTTCATTTTCAGCCGCTATTTTAATATTTTTTACGGCATTATTGAAATATCTATTAATTATTTCTTGCTTAAAATTCTTCTTTTCAAAAAACTTCACATCAAAATTAATTTTCATAAAATCTTAATGTATCTTTTAGAAAAAATATCTTCTAAAAAAGGATCCTTGTTTTTCATTTTTTTTTCAAACTCTTTTTCTGAAAAATCAATAACGCTTATTTCTCTCCCTGATTTTTTTTGCACCTTTGTAATAATCTTTAAAAGCTTTATATTATCAAAGCTTCCTACGACAAGAACATCAATATCGCTTTCAACAGAAAGCTTATTTTTTACGTAAGAACCAAAAATGTAGGCGGAATTAATCCCCTCTATTTTTTTTAATTCATCTTTTAAAATTTTTTCGAAACCAAATTGTTTCAAAATTATTTCCCTATATTCTTTTAACAGGGGGAAGCTTTTGTTTAAAAAGAAAAATCTTTCTTTTCCTCGAAATTCGTCAGAAATTAATCCTTTGTCTTTTAATTCAATAAGTTTTTTATAAACGTTAGAGGGGTCTTCTTTAATAATCTTAGCTAGCTCATTAATATAAAAACGCTCATTTTCGTTTAAAAAAAACAGGTTAAGAATTTTTTGGGTTACTTTAGAGCGGAAAGAAATCATAACATTATGGTTAATTATTACCATAGTTATAGTAATTATAGCAAACTAAATATAAAGATGCAAATTATAAAAGATTTGGAGTATCTATATGATTCCGCTCGAACTTACTTTATCAGAAATTCCGGCATTTGAGAGATGGCGCGCCGTCCACCCAGCATCTCGCCACCTGCCTGCCCCGAAGGAGTCACTCTGTGACCCTACGGGGCAGGCGGCTAAAACCCGCAAAATTTTTTCATTTTTCTTTCAAGGGTGCGTGCAAAAAAATTCTTCCAATCAAGGAATGAAATTTTGCGGGCTTTGCTTCCCTACTGACCTTTGTAGTAAAGCAAAACTCGAGGCGCAAAGCTTCCTCCGTCCCCACTTGCTTGCCGCGCTTCGCGCGGCTTGGGGTGAGAAGCGGTTCATCTTTGCGCCGCCCACGAAAAAGTCGGGAAAATCCCTGAAAGTCAAATTCTGGAGCGGGAGACGGGCCTCGAACCCGCAAACCTTTTGTTTGGAAAACAAATGCTCTACCAATTGAGCTACTCCCGCTTCGGGGTACTCGGATTTGAACCGAGACTAAATCCTCCCAAAGGACTCGTGCTACCGTTACACTATACCCCGCAATGCATTTATGTTAACTTATTTCTTTTTTCTGGTCAATATGCTATGATAAAAAATATGGAGAACAGGAAATTTTTTGCTAACTGTCAGGAACTTAATATTCCTTTTTGGAAATGTCCTCAGTTTCTTTTTATCGTTATGGGGGCTATTATTGCTTTGAGCTCAATTACTATTTATCTAGTAGGAGTTAAATATACTCAGGATTTTTATTTAGTAGCACTAACCGCTGTTTTAGCTAATCTGTTTTTGTTTATCTTCTCTTTTTTAATTACCGAGAATTTTGAAAAAGCGATTCAAAATTTAAGAATAAAATCAGAATTAACTAGTATCGTTATTCATAACTTAAGGTCACCTTTAACTAATATAAGATGGATAACGGAGGAAATGGACCTAGGAGAACAGAAAGAAGTTTTAAATAAAAACTTGAAGAGAATGGCCGAATTAACGGAGAATCTATTAGTTGTGACGAAGATAGAGAGTAAGAGCTTTACTCTAAACAAGACAAAATTTTTTTTAGACGAACTAACTCAAGAAGTCATTAACGGATTTTCCGATCTTTTTCAGATTCATGAAATTAAGGTTCATTTTGACGCTGAAAAGACGGAAGTGTTCGCTGATTACAGGCAAATTCGCATGGTAATTGAAAAATTAATAGACAATGCCGTAAAATTTACCAGAGGAAGTGGAGAGATAAAGATAAGTATTTTCAAAAATGTTTTCAAAATTGAAGATCAAGGGGTTGGCATTCCCGCAAAAGAACAAAAACATATTTTTGAAAGATTCTTTAGGGCAAATAATAATTTAAATAAAATTAAAGGATCAGGCATTAGCCTTAATATTGTCAAAAAAATAATAGACAAACATAGGGGTAAAATATGGTTCAAATCAAAAGAAGGAGAAGGAACCACTTTTTACTTTTCTGTTTGAAATAATATGAAAAAAATATTAATTATTGAAGACGACCCTACTTTGCAAAAGACCTTGACTAACTTTTTAAAGGAATTTAAGGTTTTTTCCGCCTTTGATGGCCTTACTGGAATAGAGTTGGCCAAAAAAGAGAAACCTGATTTGATCATGCTGGATCTGATTATTCCCAGAATGGAAGGACTCTCTGTTTTAAAAAAATTAAAAGAAGAAAAAGAGACAGAGGTGATACCGGTAATCATTCTTACTAACTTAGAAGACCCGGTAAGAGTTGAAGGGGCTATCCAGGCGGGAGCAGTGGCTTATTTAATTAAAAATCAATATTCTTTAAAAGAGTTATTAAAGAAAATTAAAGAAAATATAAGATGATAGTAGAGCAAAAAAGGTTAAAATCTTTTTTAGCGGATACGGGGCTGGTTGAGGAAAAAAAACTAGAGAAAGCGTGGCAAGAAAGTAAAAAGCAAAATAAGCTCTTTGAGGATTTTTTAGTTTCTGAAAATTTAATTAAAAAAGAGGAGATTATCAAGTTAAAAGCTTATATCCTGGGGATCCCTTTTGTTAATTTAGAAAAAGAAAAGATCTCTCCCGAAGTTTTGAAGATTATTCCCGAGCCAATTGCTAAGAATCATAATATCGTTGCCTTTAGAAAACAGGATAGGTCTTTAGAAGTGGCGATGCTGGATCCCGAGGATTTAAAAATCATACAATTTATTAAAAAGAAAGCTGATTTAAAAATTTTACCTCGTTTAACCAATGAAACTTCTATTAGGGCCGTTCTTCTTCAGTACCATAAAAGCTTAGAAGCTGAGTTTGGCGATATTATCAAAAAAGATGCTAAATCTTTAAAAGTGGTTCAGCAAAAGGAAGTTAAAGAAGATTTAAACAAAATAGCAAAAGATGTCCCGATCGTTAGAATAGTTGATACTTTGATAAAGCATGCCGTCTTGCAGAGAGCTTCAGATATTCATATAGAACCTGGAGAAAAAGAGATACTGGTTCGTTACAGGATAGACGGCATTTTAAGGCAGGCGATGATTCTACCTAAAAGCGTAAGCGCTGGCATAGTGGCAAGAATAAAGGTTTTATCTAATTTAAAGCTTGATGAACATCGACTTCCCCAAGATGGACGTTTTAAAATTGAAATAGATAATCTAAAATATGCCATTAGGGTATCCGTCTTGCCTGTTTACGGTGGAGAGAAGATTGTTATGAGAATTTTAGCGGAACAGACAGAGGTGGTTGGATTGGAGAATCTTGGTTTAATGGAAGATGCTTTAGAATTGGTTCAAGGTAGTATCAAAAAGCCAAGTGGTATGATATTGGTGACGGGACCGACTGGTTCTGGGAAGACAACCACTCTTTATACTCTTTTAGAGATATTAAATACCTTTGAAGTTAATATCTCCACTATTGAAGATCCTATAGAGTATCAAATGGCTAGAATTAATCAGACTCAAGTTAATCCCAAGATAGGACTTACCTTTGCCAATGGACTGAGATCTTTGGTAAGACAGGATCCTGATATTATTATGATAGGTGAGATTAGAGACCAAGAGACGGCTTCTTTAGCGATTAATGCCGCTCTGACTGGCCATTTAGTCTTATCTACTTTACATACCAATAGTGCAGCCGGTACTATCGCTCGTTTGCGAGATATGGAGGCAGAGCCTTTCTTAATCTCTTCGACGCTAAGAATTATTGTGGCCCAAAGATTAGCCAGGAAGCTTTGTCCTGACAAAGAAAAACACTATTTAAACAAAGCAGAAATTAATAACTTAGCCAATCATTGCAATCCAGAAAAGATTGTTAGTGCCTTACAAAAAGCAAAGATCATTAAAAACGAAGAAGGATTAGAAGATGTCGCCTTTTATAGACCAAAAGCTTCCAAAGAGAGTCAGGATGGTTACAAGGGGAGAATAGGAATCTTCGAAGTTTTAAATATAACAGAAACGATCAAGGAGATGATTATTCAAAACGTCTCTGAGAGTGAGATTCAAGAAAGAGCGGAAAAAGAAGGGATGAGAACTATTATTGAGGATGGCTTTATCAAGGCGGCCAAAGGGCTAACCAGCCTCGAGGAAATTTTAAGAATTATTACTGAATAAATGCCATTTTTCTTTTATAAAGCCAAGACAATTGAAGGAGAGACCGAATCGGGTGCTATGGAAGCCAAGGATGAGCAAGTCTTAGCCAGAAGCTTAAGAAAAGAAGGCAAGTTTTTAGTTTGGTCTGGAACAGAAAAAAAAAGATCTAAAAAAAATCCCCTTTCTTTTTTTAAAAAGATATCTATGTTGGAAAAGATAATGTTTACTAGAAATCTTGGGGTAATGATTTCAGCCGGAGTTTCCCTGCCCAAAGCATTGGACGTTTTAACCGCCCAAGCCCAATTAGCAAAATTTAAAAAAATAATACAGAAGATCAAAGAAGATGTTGTTAAGGAAGAGAGTCTCTCTTCATCCCTTAAGAAACACCCCGTTGTCTTTCCTTCTCTTTTTTCAAATATGATACTAGCAGGAGAAGAGAGCGGTTCATTAGTTGAGTCTTTAAACGTCTTAACTGAACAGATGGAAAAACAGCATGATTTAAAGTCAAAGATCAAATCTGCTCTTATGTATCCGATTGTTATTATTGTAGCCATGATAGGAATTGGTATCTTAATGATGGTAATGGTTGTTCCTATGATCGCCGAGACCTTTGAGCAGTTAGAAGTAGAACTTCCCCTGGCTACTAGAGGAGTAATGGCTTCTGGTGTTTTGATCGCTAACTATTGGTTTTTATTTCTATTTTTTTTATTAATTTTTGCTTTTTTAATGAGGTTTTTATTAAAAAGAGAAAAGGGAAAAATTATTAAGGACAAGCTTTTTTTAAAGATTCCAGTAGTATCAAATCTTATAAAAAAGAAAAACTTAGCTTATATCTGCCGAACTTTAGGATCTTTGATTAGTAGTGGCGTCTCTTTAATAAAATCGTTGCAGCTTGTTTCTCTCTCTATTAATAATTTCTTTTATAAAAAAGCGATTGAAGAGGCGATTGAAGAAGTTCAGAAGGGAACCAAATTAGCTGAATCTTTGGAGAAACATGAGTATCTTTTTTCTTCTTTAGTCGTTCAGATGATTCAGGTGGGAGAAGAGACGGGAGAGACCGCCTCTCTGCTTAATAAATTAGCTGAATTTTACGAGCAGGAGACGGTTAATATCACCAAGAATCTTTCAACCTTAATAGAGCCGATCTTAATGCTGATTATCGGTGCGGCGGTGGGCTTTTTTGCCATTTCCATTATTCAGCCGATATATTCTATGTTAGAAACAATGTAATGAAAGCCTTTACTTTATTAGAAATATTAATTGTTATTTTAATCTTTTTGATCTTGTTTGCGGTAATTTCTCCGTTTCTCTCTTTTAGAGAGACAGAGCCAGACAGAGAGACGGTTTATCTTCTTTTAAATAGAGCGAGAATAAAAGCTTTGGCCGGCTTCCAAGATAGCTCTTGGGGAGTCAGGCTTATAGAAAGAGAAGCCGTTTTATTTAAAGGGGATTCTTATGAAGAAAGAAGCTTTGAAAGGAGGTACAGCATATCTTTAGAAGAAGAAAAAGAGTTTGTCTTTGAAAAAATTACCGGCTTAATAGATCATCCTGACCAGGTTCTTGATATCTATGTTAATGATTTTGGTATAATTATATTGGAAGAAGAGGAAGGGATCGAAAGAGAAAACATAGATTCAAGAAAAGTTTTAATCCGTTATAATCGATTTATTGATCAAGAAGAAAAGATTGTGCTAAATGAAGAGGAGTTCTTAATACAAGAATTTTTAAAAGACGGTAATCTTTATTTAGAACATCAAGACTTACTGGTAACTACCTTAGAATTAAACAATCCCGATACGTTTTTTTTAATTAAGAGAGACCGTAGATTTAATGATCAACCCTTAGTTGTCTCTTTAGAAGGAGACCCGGATGTTATGATAAATTACTCGGCTGACGGCATGGAGACAACATCTGAATCTTTATTTGTTGAAGAAATTAAATGGAAATGAAAAAAGGATTTTCTATTGTAGAAATTTTGGTTGCCCTTTCTCTTTTGGCTATTTTGGTGACCTTTGTTTCTTTTACGGTCTTCTTCGCCATTAGACAGGTTAATTTTTATCAAAGATTTGTAAGAGCAAACTACCTGGCTCAGGAGGGGCAAGAGATAGCAAGAGAGTACAGAGAAGAAAAAGAAGAAGAGATCAACGGTTTCATCAGAAAAATTACCTTTGAGCAGGTATTTAGGGATGGTCAGGGTAATATTGCCGAAACCGGCAGTTTAGATCCCGAAACTTTAATGGTTGTCGTTTCTGTTTCATTTAATGACAATGAAGTGAAATTAATAAATTATTTAACTAGTCATTATGAATAATAGATCTTTTACCTTAATGGAGGCCCTGATATATCTTTTTGTCTTCTCTCTCCTTTCCGGATTAATAATCTCTTTCTCTTTTTGGCTCTTTAATTATAATTCAGAAAGTAGAGAAAGAACTGAGTCTTTATTAGAAGACAATGCTTCTTTAGATTTTATCTTAGAAACGATTAGATCGGCTGATAGCATCTATTATCCGACCGTTGATACAGGACAACTCTCTTTGGCGATGAATAACACCTATCTTGATCTTTATCTTTGTGGAGAGAATCTTTGCTTAAAAGAGGAATTTAAAGACCCGGTCGCGATAGCCTCTGATATCGACTTGAATTTTCAGCTGATCGGAGAGAGGGGAGTAAAAATTAATTTAAACGAATTAACTACTACTATTTTTTTAAGATGAATAAAGGATTTGCCGCCATATTCGCCGTTATCTTAGTTCTCGTTTTTATCTTGGGAATTCTTTCTGTTTTTCTTATTAGACAGGAAAAAGGTTTTTTAAATAACATCCACGCCTCTTTCCAGGCCTATTATTTGGCGGAATCAGGAATAGAAGACGCACTATTGCGCATTAAAAACGATCCTTCTTTGAGTGGTTTTTCTTATTTTTTTGAAGTTGATAATGGAGACGTTGAAGTCAATATTTCAGAAAACATAGGAGGAGTTTTAACCATTATTTCTAAAGGAAGGTACCGGGAAAATATTCAAAGAGTTAAGGTAAGGTATAGAATAAGCTCGGAAAATATCTCTTTCCACTATGGAGCTCAAGCAGGAGAGGAAGGAATAGTTATGAGAAATAACAGTACTATTATAGGAAATGTTTTTTCTAATGGGAATATTTCTGGAGGTAGTGGGGTAGAAATTACAGACAGTGTTATTGTTAGCGGAGATAAAATTGAACAGGTTCAGGTAGGAGGGAGTCTCAAAACTCATAACTGTTATAACTCTCAAATTCAGGGAGATCTATATCTTTCAGGAGAGAGTGATTGTCAGATTCAAGGAGATACAGAAGAGATAGAAGGGGTAGAACCTATTCCCTTTCCCATCTCTGAGGAAACTATAGAGAAATGGAAAAAAGAAACAGAGGTGGAAACTATTTCAGGTGATTATTACGTTGAGGAGATAGAATATTTGGGGCCGGTTAAAATTGAGGGCGATTTGCACCTCGAAGTAGGCTCTTCTTTAAGATTGCAAGGAACTGTTTTGGTTTCGGGAGATTTAACTATCCGCAACAACGCTGTCTTAGAGTTGGATGAGGATTATTATCATGACTCAAGCGGAGTAATAATAGTTGAAGGGAAGACCGTAGTCAGGCCGGGGGCGATTTTAAGGGGATCTGGGCAGGAGGGCAGTTATTTAATGGTTCTTTCTCTTAATAACTCTTTAGAAGAGGCTGTTCGGATTGATAATACCTCTGATGCCGGTATCTTTTATGTTCCCTATGGGGCGGTTCTTTTAAATCAAAGGGTTAAGGTTAGAGAGGCTACTGCTTATAAGATTATCTTACAAGAGAATTCGGAAATAGAGTATGAAATAGGACTACAGAATATCTTTTTTTCTTCGGGAGCCGGTGGAAGTTGGGAGATATTAAGTTGGGAAAAAATTAAATAAAATGTTATAATGCCTCGTATGTTAGACTTCTTAACTTTAAATCCCGAAGCGTTTGGTTTAGAGATATCAGATTCTTTTTTAAGACTAATAAAGCTTAAAAGAGAAGCTAAAAAGGCTTTGAATCTGGCTTCGTGGGGAGAGCAAGAGCTCTCTCCCGGTATCATTGATAAAGGGGAATTAAAAGATGAAAAAGAATTTTTAGCCGCCCTAAGAAAGCTTTTAAAAAACGCTAAAGGAGAAACTTTAAAGACCAATCATGTTATTATCTCTCTTGGGGAGGAGATGGCTTTTTTACAAACTATTACTTTACCTGAAATGGAAAAGGAATTTCTAGAAAAAGCTGTTTACTTTGAAGCGGAAAACTATATTCCCCTTAAAAAAGAAGAGACTTGTATGGATTTTGAAGTTATCTCTAATCGAGAAGTTTTGGTAACCGCTTATCCCGAGAATATAATTACACCCTTTCTCTCTTGCTTGAAAGAAGCAGGCTTGGCAGTTAGGGCTCTAGAGATAGAGAGTCAAGCGATCGCGAGATCGTTAATTAAAGACGGTGAGGAGTTTATAATCATTGATATGCAAAAAGAAAAAGTAGTCGTACTTGTCTACTCTCAAGGGGCGATAAGGTTCACTTCTACTTTTGACAAAAAAGATAATAAGTTAGTTGAAAAGATTGAACGATCTCTTTTTTATTGTAAAAAAGAAAATCCAAAAATAATTTTAAATAAAGAACTATCTTTTAAAGATGAGTTAACTTCTCGAGACCTTTCAGTCGAAGTGGCTAATCCTTGGATAAATGTTCCCTTTAAACAAGTTCCAAAGATTAGCTTTGAAGAGTCGCTAAACTATTCTGTTGCCATCGGTTTGGCTTTAAGAGGTATTCAAAAATATGATTAATCTACTTCCTTTTTCTGAAAAAAGAGAACTTGCCAAGGTCAGGAAAGAAAAGATTCAAAGTATTGTTCTGTTGCTATTGAATTTTTTCCTTGTTTGTCTTGTTCTTCTTTCTCTCTTTTTAAATATCTATTTCAAATCTTATTTAGAAAGAAAAGAGGTTTTAATTGTTAATTTAGAAGTTTTTGAAGAGCCGGAAGAGATGGAAGAAAAGACGACCAAATTGAATAATAGTTTAAAAGAGATTAACAGTTTTTATCAAGACAAAATTTATTACTCTTTTATCCTAAACCAGATTGCTGAAAAATTACCCTCAGAAGCTTATTTAGACAGGATCTCTTTTCTTGGCAATAAAATTTCTTTATCGGGTTTTATCTCCTCTAGAAACGACCTCTTAATTTTAAAAGAGAGACTGGAAAAAGGATTTAAAGAAGTCGACTTCCCTCCTATTAATTGGGTGAAAAGAGAAAATATTGATTTTTTTACCACTTTTTTATATGAAAAAGATTAAAATTACTTTATTTTTAACCTTGTTGGCCTTAATTGCTGTCTTTATAATTATCTTTAATAACTTAAATGTTATTTTTTCAGAAGTTCAACGGGTAGAAAGCAGGGTCGCCACTCTTCAGAGTAGGGCTGATAATATTATTAAATTTGAAAAAGAACAAGATATCTTGGATGAAAGAATAAAGAAGATAGAATCAATGTTTATCAACCTTAAGGTCCCTATAGATTTTATCGCTTTTTTAGAGGAAAAAGGAGAAAATCTTCTGTTTGAGATCTCTCCTCGCTTAGTTATGAAAGAAGAAGGTGATTCGTGGGACTCTTTAAGGATTCAAATTTCTTTAAAGGGAGACTATTTTACTTTTATGCGTTTTTTAGAAGAGATAGAAAATAGCCCATTTCTGGTAGAAGTTTTAAATATTACCATCAACAGAGAAGAAGAACTTTTAGAAGAGATCCAAGTCTCTTTATTAATTAAAATTTTTGGAAAGATATGATCAAGTATTTTTTAGATAAAGGATTAATTTGGACATTCTTATTACTTTTTTTGATATCTTTGATCTTGCCCGGCTATTTCTTATGGCGCCACCAAGCGGGAGAGATAGAAGAGGAAGAGACATTGCTTTTAGATGAGGATAAATATGATCTGTTTTTAGAAAATTTAGAATCTCAAGAGCCCGTTCTTTTTAGAAAAAATCCTTTTATTGATTAATAATAATTTTTCAGTATAATGAGGCTCATAAGCCCTCGTAGCTTAATCGGATAAAGCAATTCCCTTCTAAGGAAAAGAGTGCAGGTTCGAGTCCTGCCGAGGGCACCAATACAGAACTCAACGGCTTTTTCAAAGCCAGAAGGTGGGACGCGCTTCGCGCGTGCGACATCACTTGTTTTGAAAGTAGGTTCGAGCTTGGTACAATAAATACACCAGTGAGAGATAAAGCATTTGTCAAAAACAGTCTTATACCAATAAGGGGCTATAATCGATTAAAAAATAATAATAAAAATATGAAAAAAATACTTTTAATTGTTTTACCAATAGTAGTATTGGCTATTGTTGTTGTTGCCGTAGCAATGCGACAAACCACAGAGCCAATTATTGAAGAAGAGGTAGACGATCCTACTGTTGAAGAGCAAATTATTGCTGAAGAAATAGATGAAGTTGCTGAAGAGGAACAAACACTTAAAGAAGCTGAAAAAACTTTACTAAGATTTCTTGAATATGCTTTTATAAATCAAGATTATGATAGTGCATCTGAGTCGTATAAAAAAATATTTGAATCCGACAAAGAGCGAGTTAAAGAAGAACTAAAGTGGAGTGTTGAATCTTTTGGTGTTGGAGAAATTCCATTGATCAAAAAAATAGAAATTTTAAACCAAGAAAAAAAAGACATTAATAATTTATTTGAATTTGAGGTTCAAATTATAACAGAGAGAGAAGAACCCCTTACGGTTAGTATTTGTTGCGATCCTGAAACGGGTGATTATATTGTTATGGATACACATAGTTTTATCGTAGAAAAGATAGAAGGCCGTTATTATATTGTTAACTTTATATATCAACCGTAAGCTTTGCTCCTATTTTTTCTTCAAAAAACCTCCTAATGTTTATAAGTTAAATCAGTCTTATCGCTGGCACTTTTTTAAATTGTAAGAAAAACTAACTTTGAGTCCCACCTTTCTGCCTGAAACTATATTAAAGTAAAGGGATAGACGAGATGACTGATTTCACTTCTAGAACATAAAAATACTCATTATTCTCTTCAATCCTGGTTCTAGACCTACAATCTTGTGTCAAGGCTTTTCTCTTTGAATCTTCTGTAGAACAAGGAACATAAGGCGTCCCTCGTTTCCAAACAGCATATATCCTGGCAAGAACATGCCTGGCATTA
>PWQC01000033.1 GCA_003556925.1 Candidatus Nealsoniibacteriota bacterium
GTCTCAATCTCAATTCCCATATTTTTAGCCGTTCCTTCTATAATCTTTATTGCTGCCTCTATATTGTCTGTATTTAAATCAGACATCTTTTGCTCGGCTATCTCTTTAATCTTTTCTTTACTAATTTTGGCGACTTTTTTCTTGTTTGGCTCTCCAGATCCTTTTTCAATATTAGCTGCTTTTTTTAAGAGATCTGCCGCCGGAGATTTTTTAAGTACCATCTCATAGCTCCTATCCTCATAAACCGTCACTACGACTGGAATTACAAACCCTTCTTGATCTTTGGTTTGGTCATTGAATTTAGAACAAAACTCACCTATATTTAAGCCATGCTGAGCTAAGGCGGGTCCTACAGGAGGTGCCGGAGTCGCCTTTCCGGCTGGTAATTGAATTTTAACGATTGCTTTAACTTTTTTCATATTTTTTTAATTTGTAATAGATCTATCTCTACGGGGGTGTCTCTTCCAAACATATTAACCAAAACTTTTACCTTTCCCCTTTCTTGGTCCATCTCGTCAACTTTTCCGTCAAAATCTTTGAAAGGACCGTCTGTTATTTTAACATTATCACCTTTTTTAAACAAAGTTTGATATTGAGGATCTTTAACTCCCATCCTTTTTTTTAATGTCTCGATCTCTTCTTGAGAAGCCGGTATGGGAGTTATCCCTGATCCGATAAAACCGGTAACATTAGGCGTGTTCCTGACAACATACCAAGAGTCGTCGGTTACTATCATCTCTACTAAAACGTATCCGGGATATATCTTTTCTTCCACCGTCTTTCTTTTGCCGTTTTTTATCTTAATTGTTTTTTCTTTCGGTACGATCACTTCAAATATCTTGTCCTGCATCTGTAAAGATTCTATTCTTTTTCTTAAATTTTCAGCCACCGCATCTTCATACCCTGAATAAGTATGGATAACATACCAACGTCTCTCTTGTGGTAATTTTTGTCTACTCATATCTTAAGAATAAATTTGTTTAATAATTCCATAAAAATACGATCAAAGCCACCTAAAATAATCGCCACCACCACAGAGGCGCCGATAACAATCGCGGTATATCTAATTGTCTCTTTTCTATTTGGCCAGGTTACTTTGTTTAATTCAGCCTTCACCTCTTTCAAAAAAACAATGATCTTGGTAATAAAATTATTCATATGGATATATAGTATTAAAAAAGCGTCTAAATGTCAAATATCCAAGTTTTTAACCTCACTGGCGTAAGTTTGGATAAATTTCTTTCTTAAAGAGACGTCGTCTCCCATTAACATGTCAAATACTCTATCTGCTTCTTTGGCATCCTCCATGGTAACTTGAGATAAGATCCTGTTATCCGGGTTCATGGTAGTCTCCCAAAGCTGAGAAGGGTTCATCTCTCCAAGTCCTTTGTATCTTTGAATAGAAAAATTACTTTGTTTTATTTTTTTAAGAATCTCTTCTTTTCCTTTTTCTGTATAAGCATAATGAATCTCTTTACCGGCTTGAATCTTGTATAGAGGCGGCTGAGCGATGTATAAGTATCCTTTTTCAATAATAGGCTTGAAGTAACGGAAAAATAGAGTTAATAAAAGGGTTCTGATATGAGACCCGTCAACATCAGCATCTAAGGTAAGAATAATTTTATGGTATCTGATCTTATCAAGATTAAAGTCTTCTCCCACAGCTGTTCCTAAAGCAATAATTAAGGCCCTGATCTCTTTAGAAGCAAGTATCTTATCTAAACGAGCTCTTTCTACGTTTAAAATTTTCCCTCTTAAGGGAAGAATAGCTTGAAATTTTCTGTCTCTTGCTAATTTACAACTGTTATGTACGAAAACTCCGGAAGCTAAGGCAAAATTATGAGTATTAGCGACTTCAAGATCGTAGACGTCTATTTTTTTCTTAAGAGATACTATCTTTTTTATCTTATGGTTATAATTTAAAACCAAGTCTTTTAATTTTTCTTCATTTCCTGTAAAAAATCTTTGAGAAACCGTTTCATATTTTAAAAGATTTTTATTTTTCGTCATTGATCTTTCTCTGTCGTATTTTTTCTTATCAAGCTTTCCATCTCTTTCAAAAATTTCTCTCATAAACTTTAACTCTGCTCGACGAGTTTCTCTACTTTTCTCTTTTACACCCTCACAGTGGTTCAATTTGTTAAAATCAATATGATCCCCTTCTCTCAGATAAGCATCATTTTCAAGGTTATAATTATCGCTTAAAAGATGAGTGAAAATCCATTTCATTTTTAAAGAATCAAAGACCATTTCGCCTCCCTCGGTGGTTGTTTCCCCCTTTTTTTCAGAATGTTTTTTATATAAAGGCATTAAAGAATCGTTTTCAGTTAACTTTTGCGCCACTTTATAAGTCCCATCCTTTAACATAAATTTATGGTCCGGAGTGCAAATAATCTCTTCGTTGTTATCGAGTGTCACTTTAATAACCTTGGTATTAATCTTTGTTTTTCTCGGATTTTCGATTAGCCCGATTCCGACAGAACCATCTTCTTTTATAGTATAACAATAATTTTTTCTTCCTTGTTTATCTTCTTCGACCAAGCCTTCAAAAGAAAGATTACGCCCACCAACTAAAGCCACTTCTGTCTCTTTAGAAAAGCAACCTCCGGCGGAATCTCCTTCCACTAAAAAAAGCTCTGACTCTTCAGGTTTTTTGGAAGAACAGTCGGCTAGCTTTCCAGGAAGGGATAATCCGTCCATAATCCCCTTTCTCAAAACAGTATCCTTGGCTACCCTAGCCGCTTTTCTCGCCTTTAAAGATAAAATACATTTTTTAATAATATTTTTGGCGTCTTGAGGGTTTCTCTCTAAAAAATCGATTAGATGTTCAGAAACAATCTGATCTACCGCTGATTTTGCTTCGGTATTCCCTAATTTAGCTTTCGTCTGGCCTTCGAATTGAGGCTCTTTTATCTTGATAGAGACGACGCTTGTTAATCCTTCCCTAATGTCTTCTCCAGAAAAATTATCTTCTGTTTTTTTAATAATATCATTTTTTCTGGCATAATCATTAAAAGTTCGGGTTAGCGCAGACCTAAAGCCGGTCAAATGAGTTCCTCCATCCACTGTATAGATATTATTAGCAAAACTCTCTTCATAACATTCGTATTCATCAGTATATCTTAAAGCGGCTTCAATAAAAATTTCATTACTTTCTCCAGAGCAGTAAAAAACACTATCATGCCTGGGAACCACGTCTTTGGTTAAATACTTTACGTAAGAAGCAATCCCCCCTTCGAAATAAAAAGAATATTTAGCGTATTTTTTTTCTCTCTCGTCTTTAAAGCTTATTTTAACCCCCTTGGTCAAATAGGCTTGCTGTCTTAAATATTTTAAAATTTTCTTTTCGTCAAACTTTATCTCTTTAAAAATTTCAACGTCCGGTTCAAAGATAATA
Source organism: Candidatus Nealsoniibacteriota bacterium (assembly GCA_003556925.1). Classification (GTDB taxonomy): domain Bacteria; phylum Patescibacteriota; class Minisyncoccia; order Minisyncoccales; family GWA2-38-27; genus PWMZ01. The sequence goes on from PWQC01000033.1 coordinate 3,398, forward strand.
GTTGTGCCTGTTTTTCTTGAAGCTCCTAGCTTTTTAACCGGAGTTTTAATCTTTCCTTGGCTATATTCCTGAGAAAAGGTGCCCCCATCTCGAGAGATCTCCACCCTCATATATTTAGACAGAGCACAAACGACCGAAACTCCCACGCCGTGTAATCCCCCGGAAACTTTATAAACATCACCTCCAAATTTTCCACCAGCATGCAAGGTGGTCATAATGGTTTCAAGAGCCGATTTTTTTGTTATCGCATGTTTATCAACCGGGATTCCCCTTCCATTGTCTGATATTTTAACCCTATTTTCTGGTAAAAGAGTCACTTCAATATTATCAGCATACCCCATCATCGCCTCATCAAGGCAATTATTAATACACTCCCAAATTAGATGGAGTAAACCGTCTAAACCGGTAGATCCAATATACATACCCGGTCTTTTTCTGACCGGATCTAGTCCTTTTAAAACATAAATATCTTTAGCGGTGTATTTGCTATTTTCCATATGGTTATACTCTTATCTTAGCTTAAAAAGCAGATAAAATCAAGCCGAAGGTTCAATGTGGAACAATCCTTTATCTCGACTATATTTAGTAATAACTGGATTTAAATGAGACATTTTATTCTTCTTTTTTTTATCAATTCCAATAATTCCTTGCGCTCTTTCTTTAATGATTACTTTACTACTGGGCATCGGCTGACCCCCGCCCCCCACACAACCACCGGGACAAGCCATTACTTCAATAAAATCGTAATGATGAGCTTTTTTTAAAATTTTGGCGGCTTTTTTTGTTCCGTAAATTATCGCTATCTTAATACCTTTTATCTCGGCTTCTTTAACGCCCGCCTCTCTCTCTTTAAATTTAATCTTTAAATCTTTATTAAAGATAGTTCTCAGAGCGGCGACGGCTACTCCTCCGGTTTGACCAAAGATAATTCCCGATCCAGAAGCATCTCCAAAGTGGTTATCGAATTCTCTACCTTTAATGTTTCTGAAATCAATTTTCTTTTTTTTAATTAGCCTGGCTAACTCTCTAGTAGTCAAAACATAATCTACTGGTTTTAATTTATTAATCTTTAGTCTTTTGTTTTCGATTTCATGTTTTTTAGAGACGCAAGGCATCACCGAAACAACAATAATCTTTTTAGGATCAATCCCCTGTTCTTTGGCATAATAGGTTTTAATTAATGTACCGGATATAATGTGGGGAGATTTGACCGTAGTTAAATTAGTTATAAATTGAGGATAATATTTTTCAATAAACCGGACCCAGGCGGGGCAACAAGAAGTCATTAAAGGAAGATTTTTTTTCTTTCTCAATCTTTGTTTTAATTCCTCTGCCTCTTCGACGGTAGTAAAATCAGCACCCACTGAAACATCAAAAACTTTATCGGCTCCTATTTCGTATAAACTGGCAATCATCTTTCCTAAGAGATTTTTTCCCGGTTTAAAGCCAAAAGACTCCCCTATACTTGTTCTGACTGCCGGAGCTATTTGAAAAAAAAGATGTTTGTCTTTGTCAGAAAGATCTTTCTCAATTTTTTTACTTCCTTCCGTTGCTTCAAACGCTCCCGCCGGACAGTGAATAATACATTGACCACAAAAGATACAATCTCTTGTTTTATCGGGTCTAACTTCAAACATACACCCCTTCCCCTTTGTCTTTAAATATTTAACCTCCTGCCCATCACACACTTCTAGACAATTTTTACAATCGATACATTTAGAGCTGTCGAAAGAGAGAGAAGAACCAAAATTATAAATGGGAAAGTCCTTCTTTCTATTTTTAAACCTGTCTCTCTTTAATTTATACTTTTCAGCTAATTTTAAAATTTTACAATCATCGATCCAGACACAATTTTGGCACTCTTGAATATGCTGGGCAAAGATTAATTCTAAGTTTATCTTTCTTAATCTTTCTATCTCCTTGGATGAAGTGACTATTTTCATCCCGGATTTTATCTCAGTGTTACAGGCGGTTAAAAGAAGATTATCAACCTCTACCAAGCATAATCGACAACTTCCTGACGCTTTAACATCTGAATGATAACAAAGATTGGGAATCTCAATATTATTTCTTAAGGCTACCTCTAATATCGTCTCTCCCTTCTTTCCTTTAATCTCTTTTTTATCTATGAAAATTTTAATCTGTTCCATTTTTTTAATAAACTTTTAAACGAGACGGTGGAAAATCTACCCAAAGCACAAAAGCTTGTCTTCTCTAAAACATCGAATAAATCTTTTAAGGCTGGGTTTTTAAGGTCTTTCTCTTTAATTATTTCAAATACTCGGTAAAGTCCTTCCCTACAAGGAACGCACTTATCACAATTGTGGTGAGTAAAAAAATAAGCCCATCTTTCAAGCAGAGCATATGGATCTGTTTTTTGGGTATTATAGACGATTAAAGAGCCTATCCCTTTAAGGGGCCTGTTAAGTTCGGAAGATAATAAGATCTCTCCCGAGGCGCCGCCACCGGCTTGAACAAAAAAATCAAAAGCAGGCCAATTATCGGTTTTCTTCAAGATCTCTTTGATTGAGGTGTCTTCTTTTAATTCAAAGACCCCCTTATTTCTAATATCACCTTGAATGGAATAAAATCTCTCTTGAGAATATTTTTTTTCTGATATCTTGTAGATATAATAAAAAGTCTCTACGTTATTAATCAAGGTAGGCTTGTTATAAAGTCCTTTTTCGGTAGGAAATGGGGGCTTCATTCTCGGCTCTAATCTTTTACCCTCGATCGACTCTATCGCTACCGTCTCTTCTCCCGCTATATATTCTTTTTCTTTTTTAAATAAATTA
>PWQC01000036.1 GCA_003556925.1 Candidatus Nealsoniibacteriota bacterium
GGACAGGTTATGTTTTTCCAAGATCCGCAATAACCGACTCAGAAGATAATATATATGTTACAGGAAATTTTCAAGAAACAGCCAATTTCAACCCCGACGGAGAAGAAAACCTAACTTCAGCGGGGAGTGGTGATGGCTTTCTTTCCAAGTTCTATAGTGAATATACGATCGCCCTTAGTGAAGAAAATAGCTTAGAAGAGGTTGTAATAAAGATATATACTGATGAAGAAAGAGAAAGTCAGATAGGAAGCGACCTAACAACCGGAGATCCCTACGAAAGCCCAACAATGGCTCTAAGAAACGGGAGAACATATTACTTTATAGCAACCAAGGATAATTATCGTGACTATGAAGGAAGCTTTGCGGTAGAGGGAAAGGGCGAAACAATCGAATTCATAATAACAAGAAGAAGTAGACCACTGAGTCGTTCCAGTTATTCTGTCAATCTTCAATTAAATCCCGAAAAAGGAGGAATAGTTTCAGGAGGAGGTAGCTTTATGGAGGGAACCTCTCTTACTATCTCAGCCAACCCAAACGAAGAGTACAGCTTCCTCTATTGGCAAGAAGAAGAATATAAGGTTACCGAAAATCCTCTTTATTCTTTTATTGTCACAAGAGATATTGAATTAACAGCTGTCTTTGAAAGTATTGAAGAAGAAGAAGAAATAGAGACACCAGAAGAAACAACGGTTGATTCAGAAACAGAAGAAACAGAAGAAGAAAAAAGAGAAAGACTCGAGGATACGGTAAGAAGCTTAAGGATGCAGTTAATTGAACTATTAACTCAGTTAATTGAGAGACTTCAGCAAGAAATATCTAAAACCTACTAAATAAAGGTAATTTTCTCTTTTATAAAACAGGTTCTAATTGTCCTCATATCCGGAGCCAAACTTGACAAGATTTGACAGCCCAAGAATTACTTTCTTGGGTTTTCGCTGCATAATGTCAGATACATATTGGACTCTGTAAGGTCATAAATATGCACTGGCATTGTAAATTTACAGGCATCAAAGGATTTGTAAATGTCTATGAATAAGGGTTAAGATACCGTATGCTTACAGAACAAGCCAAATAGTCTTAAGCCAGAGTATCCGGGCCACCTTGTGGCATTAGATACCATAGAGAAGTTTATCAATGGTACCAGAAGATACGTCATTACTTTTGAAGATATCTATACTAGATTTGCCTTTGCTTGGGCTACTAAGTCTCATGCTTCTAAAGCTGCCGAAGAGTTCTTCGAGCTATGTCAGAAAGTATTCCCTTATTCATTTAATTTTCTTTACGTACTTACTGATAATGGATCTGAGTTTAAAAAACACTTTTCAGAAAGGTTAAAAGAATTACATTTAACTCATTATCATACCTATCCTAAAACCCCTAAAATGAATGCCCACATTGAAAGATTTAACAGAACCATTCAAGATGATTTTATTGATTGGCATCTTTCTAAATTAAAAGATCCTGATAGCTTTAATCGTCTATTGGTTGACTATCTAATCTTTTACAATACAGAAAGAGTTCATCATGCTTTCCAAAACAAGCTTTCTCCTGTACAATACATGGTACAGTGGCAGAAGGAACAATTATCACTTTCACAAAATATGTTACAAACTATTAATTTCCCTTGCGAGTCCAATAATGGGTGGCATTATACAATTTTGTTCAAGCTATGGAACATAATTGACAGTTTAATTGAGAATAGTATAATAAACGAGAAATTAACAATTTATATAAGATTATGAAAAATTTTGAATCAGATCCTTTCTTTAAAGAAAACGAAAATTTAAAAGAACAAGAGTCACCAGAGAGGGCGGCCTATGTTTCTCTTGGCGAAGTGTGTCAAAAAATTGAAAAATTCGGGAAAAAAGTTATAGACATTGTTGATGACGATGAGTTGCTTTTAAGGGGGGATGAATTATGGAAAAAAAACGAAGAAGAAGGTTTGTCTGATCAAGAGTGGAATGAACACATGGCTATTAAAAAAGAAATTAAGGTAATATTAGAGGCATGGATAGCAGAACAAAAAAAAGACAAACAAGAATTATCTAAACAAGAACCCCTTGAAGAAGAATCTCTTGGGGAAGAGTTTTTTGAAGAAGATGTTTTAGATGGACAAGAAAAAGACAAAAAAGAAACAATTGATATTTCTGTTAAAGAAGGAGCAGAAACAAGGGAAGAAGATAAAATTGAAACAAGAGATCAATTAGCAAAAAAATTATCTTTAGATTATGTCGGCAAATTTTCGGAAGAAGGAATCGCCATTGCCCAGAGAGGAAAAGATTTCTTTTATATTGATTGGACGGGAGAAGACTTATATTCAAAGAAATTTGAGGAGGTAGCTCCTTTTTCAGAGGAACTTGCCTCGGTTAAAAAAGACGGCGAGTGGTATTATATTGATAAAACAGGGCACGAAGTTTTTTGGGAGAAATTTCAAGAAGCACGCTCTTTTTTCAAGGGCGTTGCTTTGGTTAAAAAAGACGGTGAATGGTATTATATTGATAAAACAGGGTATGAAATTTTTCCGGAAGGCTTTGAAGATGCAAACCCTTTTCTTGAAGGTGTCGCCTCGGTTAAAAAAGACGGCGAGTGGTATTATATTGATCAAGAAGGACATCAGGTCTTTCCAGAAAGGTTTGAAGAAGCTGAATCTTTTTCCGAAGGTGTCGCCTCGGTCAAAAAAAACGGCGAATGGTATTATATTGATCAAGAAGGACATCAGGTCTTTCCAGAAAGGTTTGAAGAAGCTGAATCTTTTTCCGAAGGTGTCGCCCTGGTAAAGAAAGACGGCGAATGGTATTTTTTTGACAAAAATGGCAAGGATGTCTTTTTTAAAAAATTTAAGGAAGCAAAGTCTTTCTTTGAAGAAAGGGCCGCTGTTAGAGAAACGGATCAATGGACCTATATTGATAAAACAGGACAGGAAATACTTTCCGAAGAGTTTGATGAGGCAGACTTTTTTTCCGAAGGTGTCGCCCTGGTAAAGAAAGATAAAAAATATTTTTATATCAACAGGGCAGGAAATAGAATCTTTGCAGAGGAGTTTAAAAAGGCTTATCCTTTTTCCGAAGGTGTCGCCCTGGTAAAGAAAGACGGCGAGTGGTTCTATATCGATAAGACAGGAAGAAGGGTCTTCAGTCCCAACGACTAAGAATTTATTAAACTAAAGTTATCTTTCTTAGTTCTTTCTTTTGTGTTACAATATCGTTATGATCTATTATCTGTCAGGAATTGTTTTTAGGAAAAAAGAAAAATATATCGTTATTCAAGTAGGTAGTATCGGTTATCGAGTTTTTATTTCCCAGAAAAACTTAAACAAGACCTCAGAAAAAGATAAAGTGGAATTATTTTGTTTTTTAAATGTTAGAGAAAAAGGAATGGAAATTTATGGATGTTTTTCTGAAAAAGAATTGGAATTTTTTGAATTACTAGAAGGGCTCCGGGGGATAGGCCCTAAAGTAGCCTTAGAGATTGCTTCTATTGGGGATGTTGAAGAGGTGAAACAAAAGATTATTAATCAAGACTTGAGTATTTTTCAAGGCATTTCCGGTTTGGGAGCGAAGAGAAGAGCGTCTTTAGTCTTAGAGCTTTCCGGCAAGATAAAGCAAGATTCGAGTAATAAAAAGACAGAAGAAGAAAAAGCTTTAATCTCTTTGGGCTTTTCCCTTGAAGAGAGTAGAGACGCCTTGAACAAAGTAGATCAACAAATTGATTCCAAAAGTAAGATTAAAGAGGCTTTGAAAATTTTAGGGCAAAGATGAAGAGAATAATTAGAAAAATAATCCCCGAATCCGTTTTAAGCTTTTACCATCTTAGTTTAGCTTTCCTGGCTGCCTCTTTTTATCTCTTTCCCTCTAGAAAGATAAAAGTGGTAGGGGTTACCGGCACCAACGGTAAAACAACAACTGTCGATCTTATCTCTTCCATCTTGAAAGAAGCCGGCTACGAAACGGCTGTTTTGTCTTCTATTAAATTTAAAATAAAAGAAGAAGAGAAAGAGAATGATTTAAAAATGACCATGCCGGGTCGATTTAAACTGCAAAAATTTTTAAGACAGGCCGTTAATAGCCGTTGCTGTTATGCGGTGATAGAGGTCAGTTCAGAGGGAATTAAACAGTATCGTCACAAATTCATCTCTTTTCACGCCGCTGTTTTTACCAACTTATCTCCTGAGCATATTGAGGCCCATAAGAGCTTTGAGAATTATAAAAGATGTAAGGGGAAGCTTTTTAGAGAGACTAAAAAAATTCATATTATTAATTATGATGACGAGCATGCAGATTATTTCTTACAATTCAAAGCAGAGGAAAAATGGCTTTTTTCTTTAAATAAAGAAAAAGAAGGAGTAATTAAGGCAGAGAAAATTAAAGGTGGATTTATTGTTAACGATACAGAAATTAAGCTTCAGATACCGGGAGAATTTAATATCTACAACGCTCTCGCCTCTCTCTGTTTTGCTTCTTCTCAGAAAGTTTCTTTAGCTGTTATTAAAAAAGCCCTTGAAAGTTATTCCGGGGTGCCGGGTAGGATGGAAACCGTTATTAATGATTCATTTAAAGTTATTATCGACTATGCCGTTACTCCGACAGCCTTAGAAAAAGCCTATCAAACAGTTGGTGACGGGCTTGTCTGTGTTTTAGGATCCTGTGGCGGTGGAAGGGATAAGTGGAAAAGGCCTCTTTTGGGTGAGATAGCTTGTCGATATTGCCGGGAGGTTATCGTTACCAACGAAGACCCTTATGACGAAGATCCGATAAAGATTATTAATCAAGTGGCCGAGGGGTGCCCTAGGGCAAAAAAGATATTAGACCGTAGTGAAGCGATCAGAGAGGCTCTTAATATAGTTCAACCAAACGAAACAATTATTATTACCGGTAAGGGCTGTGAACCTTGGATCTGTCTTGAAAAAGGCAAAAAGATTCCTTGGAGCGAAAAAGAGGTGATTAAACAAGAGTATGGAAAAAGGTGACTTTTTAAAGATAAATGATTATTTATGGGAGATTCCTCAATCTTTTCCGATGAGAGTGCCGGCCAGAATTTACGCTTCTGAAAGAATATTAGAAGATATTTTGAAGGACAAATCAATCCCTCAATTAATAAACGGAACCACTCTTCCCGGAATAGTGAATTATGGATTGGCGATGCCTGATTGTCATCAAGGGTATAGCGTTCCTATCGGCTTTGTCGGTGCGATTGAGACTGCAAACGGAGTTATCTCTCCCGGTGCCTGCGGCTTTGATATTAATTGCGGTATGAAGTTATTAACAACAGAGTACAGCGAAAGAGAGATTAGGCCGTATTTAAAAGAGTTAGCAGAAGAGATTCAAAGGCAAGTCCCTTCCGGCTTAGGGGTGGGGAGGCAGATAAAGTTTTCTTTCAAGCAGATTGATGAAATATTAAAAAAAGGAGCTCCCTATTTAATTGAAAAAAATTTTGGTTGGAAAGAAGATATTGAAAACTGTGAAGAAAATGGCCAATTATCTTGGGCTGATCCGTCAACTGTTTCTCTTCAAGCAAAAAAAAGAGGACGAGATCAAGTTGGGACGCTTGGTAGTGGAAATCATTTTCTTTCAATAGAAAAGGTAGAAGAAATTTATAACAAAGAAATAGCCGAAACTTTTAACCTGCATAAGGATCAGGTCGTTATTATGATTCATTGCGGCAGTCGAGGATTAGGACATCAGGTTTGTACTGACTACTTAAAAGAGTTTATGCCTTTAATGAAGAAGAGGTACAAGATAGAGATAGAAGAGAGCAAATTTGCCTGTGTTCCTTTCGCTTCTGATGATGGACAAAGATATTTTAAGGCCATGGCTGCGGCGGCTAATTATGCCTGGGCCAACCGACAGATGATCCTTTATTTTATCAGACAGGCTTGGATCGAAGTCTTCGGAAAAGAGGCTTCTTTGCCCGTCGCCCTCTATGACGTGGCTCATAATATTATCAAGAGAGAGAGCTATTTAATTCAAGGAAGGAAGACTGAAGTAATTGTTCACCGAAAAGGGGCGACTAGGTCCTTTCCTCCAAATCATCCGGAAATTCCTGAAAGATATCAGAAGACAGGTCA
>PWQC01000032.1 GCA_003556925.1 Candidatus Nealsoniibacteriota bacterium
ACTAAAAGGAGGCGACCTTTATACTTTCCTCTCTTTATTATGAGTATATACCCATAATAATGTCTTGTCAAGGGTTTAACTTTTACCACAAAATAAAAACCCAAGAAAGTAATTCTTGGGTTGTCAATTCTTTGTCAAGTAAAACTCCGGGGACGAAATCTGAACTTCTACTTATTTAAACCCCAATAACAAAATACACCCTTATTTAAATTACCAAACTCTGGAAGCAATTTCGTAAATTAGAAAACAACCATAAACACTTAAAAGAACAATCGCTTCTTGAGAAGTAATTTTTCTTCCTGTTCTAATTGCCCAAACAAAAATAATACTAGCGATTAATAAAAAGATAAAAAGGGGCAAAAAGGTAGAAAAAACCGTTATTTCAATAGGAGAAAAAATAGCAATAATGCCTAATCCAAAAGTAGGTAGAACAATAACATCCCCTATTATTCCCCCTAATGCCAGCCAATTGTTACTTTTTTTAGCAGCCATAACAACAAAAAATAATTCTGGAAGAGAAGTTCCAATGGCGACAATCAAAACACCAAAAATGGCTAAAGATAAATTAAATGTCTCAGCGAAAAAAATAGAAGAATCAACAATTAATTTACCGGCCAAAATTAAAAAAGGGATTCCGAATATAATACCTAATAAACTTTTAAGGAAAGATGTTTTCGGGGTTTTGCTTTCTTCCCCGTTATAAGTATGCTCAAAGAGTCTTCTTTTAGAAAAAAGCCAACCACTGTATAAAAAGAAAAAGATTAAAAGAACGAATCCATCCCCCCTACTTAAATTCCCGTCCATAATTAGTAAAAGAGGCAGAGTAGCGGCAAAAATAACAAAAAGGGAAGATTGTTGAACCAATCTACTGTCTGCTCTGAGCCCTTTATTGGTTAAAGCGGCTAAACCAGCGATAAGAGTAAGGGTAATTAAACTGTTCCCTATCACATCACCAAAAAAAAGATCAGGCACCTTTTGCATAGATGAAAAAAGACCGACCGAAAGATTGGGAATAGCCGCTCCCACCACCAAAACAAAATAAACAAGAACAAATTCTCGCCATTTAAAATATCGTGCTAAAAAAGCAATACTGTTAACCGTCCAATGAGCGGCTAAACCGAGCAAAACAAAAGATAAAATGAAAATTAGAATGTTGTAAACCATACAAAATTAAAAGAATAATATATCTCATAAAATATGCCAAGAACAAAGATCAAAATCAAAGGATAGACGACAAAGCGCTTAACTTTGGAAATAACTTCCGGCTTTGCTATGCCAAGCTTACGATACATTAGAGAGACCAGAATACTGTCTGTAGCCAACATAACCGCCCCAACAAAACCGACCACTTTTATAAAATCTTGAACACCCAGAAAAAAAAGAAAGATAACCGGAAAACAGGCAAGAAACCATGAAAGAGTTCTGTTAATCTTTAAGTCAAACCAAAAGACCTTTTTAAGGGTTAAGCCTATGGTAATGAAAGAAGTAAAGGTAGTTAAAAAGCCCAATAAAAACATTAAAGAGACAATTCCGTTATTGAATACTCCCCTTAAACCGTCTATGGCAAATTCGGTAGTTTTATCTCCGGTAATACTTACAATTAAAAATACGAACAAGAGACTGGCCACAGTAGAGATCAAGACGCTGGGTAAAATAATCTTTTTAATCAATTTTTTGTCTTTTCCTAAAAATTCTTCTATCTCCGGGATTAAGGTAGCCCCCCATAAAGAGAACAAGATAATTCCATAAGGCAGAAACAGGTCGGGCAGATTAATCTTATCAGCCAACAGATTACTTGTTTCCAGATAAGGGAATCCCCTAAAAATAACTAAAAAAAGAATTAAAAAGAACATAATTAACCCCCAAAAAGAGACACTCGAAGTGGTTTTGATTCCTAAAAAGATAATAAGAGCCCCTAAAGTAAAATAGAGTAGAGTATAAAATTCTACATTCCCTCCCAGATAAGGAGATAACAGATTATAAAGGAAAGCACCTCCCAAAATAATATAAGAAAGAAGGGCACCACTAAGTCCGAAAATGGCAGAAGCCAGAGCTATCCCCTTTCCCTTTTTACCAAGATAAATCTTGGCGAAGCCGGGCATCCTCTTATAATCAGGAGTATGCAAGGCCAATTCAGCAAAGAGATAGTGAATTAAATATGAGACCACTCCTAAAAAAAGAAAATAAGCTAAAACTACCCATATCCCCACTCTCATCGTGACGTAAGGCAAACCAAAAAGCCCCGCTCCTATCATTGTTCCACCCAGAATGGCTATGCCATAAAAAATCTTCTTCATAATCTCTTTAAGAATAGCTTATTTCAAAAAATTTTTCAAATAATTAAAAGAACAAAAATGAATCTGCTTGCCCTTCATAAAAAACCTTTAGATTGTTGTTTTGTACCTCAAAAAATAAACAACAATTTCTTTAAACTGTCCCCTTTTTAGAGATCAATGTTTATAAAATAAAAGGCGCCCTCAACCGGAGTCGAACCGGTGTTACATGGATGAGAACCATGCGTCCTGACCACTAGACGATGAGGGCTTTAAAATAATTTAACATATTATTCTCTTTCTTGAAAGGCCTTAGAAATCTCTACCAGGTTCATTCCCAAGCAAAAAGCAACGGCAATCGCTGAAAGCACGGTATAAACCTCTTTCTTTTCTTGGATCTCTTTTACCCAGAACGGAATACTACTCCCCTCATAATTAATCTTAAAATTAACCTCTTTGTTTAGAAAATTTAAATCGGTAATTAAAAGATCAGCTCCTTCTTTGAAGCCGTAGGTCATCTTTTTAGCTAAAACTTCTCTGCCAAAAGACTCTTTATCGTAATTAAAAACTAAATACCCTCTTGGAGGAACAAGGCTTCTTAGCGCCTTGTTTTCTTCATCGGGAATTAGAATGGGTAGCTTTGAATATTTAATAAAAAACTTAGCCTTATTATTTTTTTTTAATATTAAAACAACTTGCTTGAAAAGAGGAACTTTTCTTTCTGAGACAATAAAATAAGGAGAAACAATTTCTTTTATTAACTTTTTAATCTTTTCATTGAAAGTAATTATTAAAGCCGGTCTTTTTAAGTAAAAATTAAACATCATAATCAGGAGGAATCTTTAAGTAATCAATTAGATACCTGGCCATCTCTCTAAAAATAGGCATAGCAGAATATTCCGCCGTTCCGGTGGCCGGATTATCAAGCTTTACCAAGATCATAAATTCAGAATCACGAGACGGGCCAAAGCCGAGAAAGCTTTGCCAGGTTTGATTAGAATAGCCTCTCTTATTCTCTCCTAAAACCGACCAAGGAATTTGAGAAGTTCCCGTCTTACCGGCGATGTAGTAGCCGGGTATCTTTGCTTGCTTGCTAAAACCATTTTCGATGGTGCTAACCATCATAGCGGTAATCTGATTAGCCGCTTGAGAAGAGATGACACTGTTAGAAAAAACAGACTCCGCTTTTATTTCCCCTCCACCCTGGACAATTCTTTCTACGATATAGGGACGTACCATCCTTCCGTCATTAACCAAGGCTGAAGAAGCCCTTAAAATTTGAATGGGAGTAAGATTGATGCCGTGACCATAAGAAGCGGTGGCAAAGGTCACTTCATACCCTTTTTTCAGCTCTGAGTTTTGAGAAAAAACTTCTCCATAAAGATCAACGCCAGTAGGTTCAAAAAAGCCAAATCTTTCAAAGTAGTCTAAAAAACCCTCTTCTCCCAACTCTCTCTGAGCAAAGACGGCTCCTGTATTTATCGATCTCTCTAAAACATCAACCATATTGGTTTTCCCAAAGACTCGACGGTTATAATTTCTGAGAGTGTAGCCACCTATCTGGATAAAGCCCTCGTCTTGATACTCTGTTTCCGGATTTATTTTGTTTTGATCAAGAGCGGCCGCTAAAGTAAAGATTTTAAAGATAGAGCCCGGTTCATACATCTTCTGAACAACTGAATTTTTAAATATAGTAAAGTCTCTTTCTTGAGAAAAGTTATTAGGATCAAAGCTGGGAAAATTGGCTAAAGCTAAAATTTCTCCCGTCTTTGGATTCATAACCGTTATAGAGCCTGACCTAATATTGTATTGTTGGTAAGCTTTTTCAAGAAGCTCTTCTGCCATGAACTGAATATTATAATCAAGGGTTAAAAAAAGATCAGCACCGCTGGTCTCGTTCGTCTCTAGCCCTAATAATTGACCGGCTAACCCCCATTTAGTTATCGCCTCTTGCGGTCTTAAAATTTCATCGTAATGGCCCTCAACCCCATATTGACCTATCTGCTCTCCCCCCAAAAAACCGATTGCTTGAGCGGCCATAGAGTCGTTTAGATATCTTCTCTCATAAGCGCTTTCCACCTCTACCCCTACTATCTTTTGATCAATCAACTGCTCTGCTTCTTCCTTGTCTAGATCTTTTTTCAAGTATACAAAGGAAGACTCTCTCTCTAACCTTTCTAATAAAAAATCTTTTTCCAAGTCTAAAATCTCCGTTAATAGTTCCGCCGTCTCTTCTTTTTTTGTTATACGATTCGCGTTAGCAAAAGCATGATAGATCGGACTGTTATAGGCCAAGAAGTCGCTTGAACGAAAAAAAACCTCCCCCCTGGTACCAGTTAAAAAACTCTGTCTATTTTGTTGCCCCTGTGCCAGGGCCTGATAAAAATCATTTTCTAGTATTTGTAATTTAAATAAACGACCGACAACAACCGACCAAGCCAAAAATAGTATAATTAAAATAATGTTTAATTTATTTTTAGACATTTTACCTTACCACTACTTGTTGGTCTGATATTTGAATATGATATATCTTCTCTGCGTTTTGGAAGCCCATTCCCTCAAGAGTTGGAGTAACCTCTCGAAGAGAGCTCTTTTGAGCAAAGTTCATCTCTAACCCTCTCGTATCCATTAACAGTTCGGCCACTCTCGTCTCATACTGTCTTATTGTATACCTCTCTGAAATTTCAAAGTTTATCTGAAAAACATAAGAAATAAAGAGAAGGGTTATTAAGATAACACTTGTTATTTTGAATAAATAAAGATAATTTGTTTTTACTAAGGTTAATGGAAGGGCTAAAATATTATTCATTTTTTTCTCCGCTGCGAAGTTTGGCGCTTCGAGCTTTTTTATTTTTTTTAATCTCTTCCCGGGTAGGAAAGATTAATTTTGATTTTATCTTTTTATCTTTAAAAAAGTTTTTAACTATCCTGTCTTCTAAAGAATGAAAGGAAATTACGACTATCTTTCCTCTTTCTTCTAAAAGATCCAATGCTTGGCTTAATCCTTTTTCTAATTCCTTTAATTCGTTGTTAACGGCGATTCTTAAGGCCTGAAATGTCCTAGTGGCAAAGTTAATCTTTGATCTGTGGCGAGGAATCGCTCTTTTAATAATCTCGATTAGATCAAAGGTTGTCTCTATCTCTTTCTCTTTCCTTGTTTTAATAATTTCTAAAGCAATCCTTTTGGCGTATCTCTCTTCTCCATAGTCTTTTAATATCTTCTCCAACTCTTCTTTTTTCCAGTAATTAACTATCTCTTTGGCCGTTAATCCTTTAGAGCTATATCTCATGTCTAAAGGCTCGTTCTCTTGAAAAGAAAAGCCTCTTTTGCTCTCTTGAAGATGAAAGGTACAAAAACCCAAATCGAATAAAACGCCCGCTACTTTTTTGAAACCTGCTTTCTCTACAATCTCTTTCAAATTAAGATAAGAATCATTATAAAGGGTTAATCTTGCTAAGTTCATCTCTCTCCCCCTTTTATAAAGAACATCGTCTTTTTCTATGGCTAATAACTTTCCTTTCGGCTTTATCTTTTCTAAGATCTCTTTTGCGTGTCCTCCTTCTCCGAAAGTAGCATCAATAAAATTCTTATTCTTTCCAACCCCCATTTCTTCTAACGCCTCTCTTTTTAAAACAGGAATATGCATCTTTAAATTCCCAATTCTTCCAATCTAGAGGCTATATTCCCCACCTCTTTCTCTATCTTCTTTTTGTGGTCTTGCCATCGTTTTTCATCCCAGATCTCTATTCGATTAGAAAGTCCCAAAA
>PWQC01000024.1 GCA_003556925.1 Candidatus Nealsoniibacteriota bacterium
AGCCGTTATCCGACCCCTCCAATAAGGAGAAGCGGAGGAGGTGGGATTCGAACCCACGTGGGCCGTTAAGCCCTGCACATTAGCAGTGTGCCGCAATGGACCAACTATGCGACTCCTCCTTTCACATTTAATATTCTATCTTTTAATTTTTGATAAGTCAATTTAAACTTCTTAAAAAATTAGCCAGTTTAATTATTTTTTCATATATCTCTAAATAATCTTTTTCGAGATAATAGTTCGGCAACATAAAATTATCTTCATCGTTTTCATAATTTAACCTTACCCTCCAATACGTATTTTCTTTGCCCATCTATGGAATTTATTTCTTTTAATTCTCTTTTTAGGGTTTTTTAAAATGTTTTTTTATTTCTTCTCCAGAAAAACACCACTTACCTACTTTAACTAAAAACTCTCTTTTGTCATCAAAAATGACAGCGACAATATTAAGCCTGGCTATTTCTTTATCCATTTTTAATTAATTCGAAATAATCAACAACGTTGCTTATTTTTCCGAATTCCATTATTTGTTTCTTTTCCTTTTCGGTGACTGAAATTTTAGGTTTATAAACTGTGTCGTGATGCATATTACTCCATTGATCAATAAAAGGCGTTCTGATTTGTACTTCTATAAAAAAACCTGCAACAGATAAATAATAATGGACAGCGCGATAATAAATTGAGTTTTGACCAATCTTCCGAGTAATTTCATCATCATTAAAAGCAATAATGTTAAGCTTGAACGTAATTTCATCTGAAAACTCTCTTTCAAATTCTGATATTATTTTTAAAAGCATTTTAGTTTTTTTCAAGACTAATCTCATTCCGACGATATCTATAAGACTTCTGGAAGGGCTGATCTTAGAAAAGTTCTCGGAAAAACTTTCAAAATCTTTAATTCTAAACGAAAAATAACAATCGCTATCTAATGAAAAAAATTTGATTCTGGTTTTTATTCTTTTTATGAAATCTTCATGAACCTCAAGAGATTTTTTAATTTTTTTAAAAACAGCAAAAGAATCAGCTTGTTCTTCAAAAGCAAGATTGATTTGATTTAAAGGTAATTCTTGCTTCTCGCCCGTTAATAATTTTCTTTTAAATAATGCTGGATACTTTTTTTCTAATTCGTCTCTTAATCCCAAAATATCTCTAAATTCTTCGGGGATTTTTTTATATCTATTTAAAACAGAAAAAATTAAATTTAGATCAATGTCTTCTATTTTATCAGCTAGAGACAATATATCTTCAGCAAAATCATTTACTCTTTTTTCCGATGCATTTTCCATTTTAAATCATCAAAAACTTTTTGAGCTTTTTCTCTTAAAATACCAGATTTGATTTCGGGGGCTTTGCTTTTGGGAAAAGAAAAAAATAAAGAAGGGATAGTCTGGTCTGAAAGAATATTCCATTTAGAAAAACCGCCCAAATAAGGAGATTCAACCGAAAAAACGACCTTGCCTATTCCAATATCACGAATAACAAAAGAACACATAGCGCAAGGTTCAAAATTAGAATATAGGGTGCATTCAGACAAATCCAAACCAGGATTATTTTCAATTGCCTTTTTTATGGCGTTTATTTCAGCGTGCCCGGTAATATCTTTCAAGCCGGTATTTTTTCCTTCGGCAATTATTTCTTTTCTTTTCACTAAAAGAGCCCCAAAAGGCAAATCTCCTTCATTTTGGCTTTCATAAGCCAATTCAATGCATCTTTTTATAAAAACCTGATCCAAGTTTAAAACATTTTTCATTTCATTATCATATCACAAAAAAAGTGAAAGTGTCAAAGGATTTATTTTTCTTTGTTTTCTGTTATAATCATTAAATAAAGCGCCTATAGCTTAAAGGACAAAGCACTTGGTTGCGGACCAAGAGAGTGTAGGTTCGAGTCCTGCTAGGCGCACTAAAATTCATCTTCTTTTATTAATAAAAAAGACCCATCGAAAGAGTCGCTACAAAAGACTATTGTTGACAAATATATTTAATATGCCACAATCAAATAAGTCAAAACAATGACTTAAAAGAGTACATTAACAGCAGAAAGGAGGTAAAAAATAACACTGAAGGCGATAAAGGAGAGCATGAATTCCTATTTCTGCCGACCGTTCGACAAGAAAAAAAACATGTATCCTAATTAAGAGACGCACCGGTTGGTGTACTGAACGTCAGACAAAGAAAGAAAAGGAAAGAAAAATGAAACAGCAAATATCTTTTAACCTGACCCCTACGATCAACCCGGACAAGGCGGTCGGACACGCCCGTCGTGTCATAAACGCTTCCACCGGTATCGGCATGAAGCTTCTCAAAAAAGTCGTCGAAGAGCATGTTCCCTTTGTTGATAACGACGAAGTTATAACGAATAAGACGATCATTCGTACCGAACGCTATGAGTGCCCCTGTTGCAAAACGGAGCTTAACGCTCTGGTTCAAGTCTATTGCCACGGACTGGTAGTAAAAGAGTGGGAAAAAGTACAAGGCCTCTACAGGGTCAGTATCTTTCCATGTCGCGGCGGCTGTGAAGTTCTCGTTGAAAAACTTTCCGGCAAAAAGATCTACCAGGGCCGTTCGAATTACCTCCCCCGAAAAGATTACAAAAGTAATCCCGAGGCGCAGAAAGAGATTAAAGATCGGAAAAGCGCAATCGCGGAGATGGTTCGAAGAAGATTGATACTGACTCAAGAGATCAAAACAAGTGGAGACCCCAATAAAGGTCAATACGGTCCATAAGATGTGATCACTATCAACCCGCCATGTCTATTTAGACCTCTGGCGGGTTCTTTTTTTAAAAGATTAATTGCGAAAAGCGATCTTTTAGGTTATCATTTCGCTAAAGACAGAACAAACCATATGAACTTATCTCTTCCTATTAACAGGGTCTCCAAGATAGGACCCATCTGGGAGACAAAATTAAAAAGATTAGGGATTGAAACAATCTACGATCTTCTTTACCATTTCCCCCATAGATACGAAGATTTTTCTGATTTAACGTCAATCTCCAAGATAAAGATAAACACCCTTTGCACTATTAAGGGAAAGGTTTTAGCTATTGAAAACACAAGAACATTTAAAAAGAGAATGACTATTACCGAGGCTATTATCCAGGACAGATCGGGGGCGATAAAGGCGATCTGGTTTAATCAGCCCTACTTGACTAAGACATTCAAAGAGAAAGAAGAAGTCTTTCTCTCCGGCAAGGCTATTCTGAAAAAAAACGAACTTTATCTTTCCAATCCTGTTTATGAAAAAATTTCTCAAGGATTTACCCATACCGGAGCATTAATCCCCGTCTATCCAGAGACAGAAGGCCTTTCTTCAAGATGGCTAAGAACAATTCTGAAATCCGTTCTAAGAGAAGTTAAAAATGAAATTCCTGAAATTATTCCCCTTGAGATATTAAAAGAAAAAAAACTTTTAGAGAGAGAAAATGCTCTATGGCAGATCCACTTTCCTAAGTCTGATAAATTCGCCCAAAGAGCGAAAGAGAGATTCAGCTTTGAACATCTTTTTTTAATTCAGCTAACCGTTTTAAAAGAGAGAATAAAGATAGCCCAAGAAAGATCGGTCCCCATCCCTCTTAACCTCAAATTTATTAAAAGACTTGTCTCTTCTCTTCCTTATAAGCTAACCGATGCTCAAAGAAAATGTTCTTGGCAGATTTTAAAAGATATGGAAAAACCTTTCCCTATGAATAGACTGTTAGAGGGAGACGTCGGGTCCGGCAAGACTATTGTCGCCACGATAGCTGCCTTAAACGCGGTTAAAAACAGAGGCCAGGTCGCCTTTATGGCTCCCACCGAAATATTGGCTAAACAGCACTTCCAGGAAGTCTTTAAATTGTTAAAAAATTTCAAGCTCGATGTTGGAATCTTAACCGGCAAAGAGGATAAATTTTATTCTAAAAAATTAAAAAACGACTTCATCGAAATATCACGAGAAAAGCTATTAAAAAAGACCGAAAACCAAGAGATAGATGTTTTAATCGGCACTCACGCTTTAATCCAAGACAAAGTCAAATTCGGAAAACTGGCTCTGGTCATCCTCGACGAACAACATAGATTCGGCGTTAAACAGAGAGCTAAGCTATGTAAGCAAAAAGAGCTTATTCCCCATCTACTCTCTATGACCGCCACCCCCATCCCTCGAACTTTAGCCTTAACCATTTACGGTGATTTAGATCTCTCGCTTCTCGACGAAATTCCAAAAGAAAGAAAAAAGATAATTACCGAAATCGTTAAACAATCAGAGAGAGAAAAGATCTACCGCTTTATAATAAGAGAGCTTAAAAAGGGAAGACAGGCCTTTGTCGTCTGTCCTCGCATAGAAGACAAAGACGATAAAGAAGACCGATCGGGTTGGTCCGAGACAAAAGCAGTAGAAAAAGAGTATAAAGTACTTTCCGAAGATATCTTTCCTGAGTTCAGAGTAGATATGATCCACGGCAAAATGCCCTCAAAAGAAAAAGAGAAGACCATGAAAGATTTTAAAAATAAAAAAATAGATGTTATCGTCTCAACATCAGTAATTGAGGTGGGAATTGATGTTCCCAACGCCACGGTGATGGTTATAGAGGGAGCGGAAAGATTCGGTTTAGCTCAGCTTCATCAATTCAGAGGCCGAGTAGGAAGAAGCAAGTTTCAGTCTTATTGTTTTATCTTTACCAGTTCTAATTCTCAAAAATCTTATTACCGCCTGAAAGCACTCAGAGAAGCTAAAAATAGCTTCGCCTTGGCAGAGAAAGATTTAGAGATTAGAGGCCCCGGAGATTTCTCAGGGATAAGACAATGGGGCATCCCTGACCTAACAATGAGATCCCTAAGCGATCTTTCTTTAATAGAAGAGACGAGAGAAAGAGCCAGAGAGCTTTTAGAAAAAGACTTTCACTTAAAAAAAGAACCCTTTCTAAAAGAAAGGATAAAAGAGTTTCAAGAAAATATTCATTTGGAATAAAAGAGGGGAGATCGAAATAATCAATCTCCCCTTATCTTCATCTTATTCTCCTAAAAGTGGATATTCTCCACAGTTGAAGGCTTCCATCCCTTCGACTACGGACCCTAAAACTAGTTGTCCCGATAGTTTCGAAATAATAATACACCTGAGCAACGATGTGCTCTCCATCATTAAGCCCGGTAATTATCATATCTTCTCCCGGTAAGAACCAGCTCTCCATAGATTCGCCCCAGGATCGATAAACAATCTTCACGTCATAAGGAAGATTGTTTACCACTCGGACTCTTTCGTCGTAACGATCAACGGGCTCGTTACTGACACGGATCTCTTCGCATCCAGTAAAAAGCAAAAGGGCCAAAACAACTAAAGTTAACGTTTTCATTCTTTCCTCCCCCTTTTAAAGTATTAAAGAACTCTACTTTTTTAAATCATAATTCTTAATGTTTGTCAAATAAAAGAGGGAGTCGATTAGTTCAACTCCCTCTGTTTTTCACCTCAACCTTCTAAACGAGGTGATCTTCCACAACTGAGATCTCCGATCCCTTCGGGATCGAATCCGAAGTTCTCGGGTCCCCAGTAAATCTCCCTCTTCGCTATAAACCCGAGCAACGAGGTGTTCTCCTTGCCTGAGTCCCTGAAAGATTCCTTCTTGCCCGGGGCCCAGATCTCCGATCTTTCGGGTCTGATAAGTAATATCAACCCG
>PWQC01000039.1 GCA_003556925.1 Candidatus Nealsoniibacteriota bacterium
GATAACAGCTTGACGGCGGCCGTTAAATTAATTGAACCGATATTGATAGTATTATTAGCGGTGGTAGTGGGTGGTTTGGTTGCTTCGGTGTTAATCCCGATCTACACGGTTACGATGGGGCAGATGTAATTGTGCTTGCTTTTTTCCTTTCAGTTGATATAATTATGGCAAAGGTCGAAAGTAAATTAAAAAATAATAAGATGAAAAATAAAGCTTTTACACTATTAGAGTTATTGGTGGTAATCGCCATTATCGGTATCTTAGCTACTATTGTTTTGGTCTCTCTTCAAGGAGCCAGAAGAAGAGCTCAAGATTCCGCCATTGTTTCTGAGATGTCTCAAATAAGAACAGCAGCAGAGATGCATCGTATAGACACGGGGAGTTATGACGACTTGATGGCTAATGAAGAAGTTGTAACTCTTGTTGAGAGCATTGAAGCTGTTATAGGGGTAAATGAAGTTATTTATTCAATAGGTGATGGAGAATATTGTATCGCTGCGCCGACCGTGGTTGATGATGAATTTCACTGCATTGACAGCTCAGGATCTGCCGGCCGAGTGACAGGGGGTTGTGACACAGAAGATCATACGTGTTTTGACACACCGTAGCTGAAAACAATGTATTTAGACGAATAAAGACAAAGGGCTCTTAAAAGAGCCCCTTGTTTTTCAAAAGATTAATGATATACTTCTTTGTTTTTATTATCGGTTTAATCGCGGGAAGCTTTTTTAACTGCCTTGTCTCTCGAATGGAAGAAGGCAGGGACTTCGTTTTAGGAAGATCTCGCTGTTCTTTTTGCGCTCATCTTTTGAGTTGGCAGGATTTAATTCCTCTTCTCAGTTTTTTTCTCTTGAAAAGGAGGTGCCGTTATTGTCGAGAAAAGATCTCTTGGCAATACCCTCTGGTAGAGCTGGTTACCGGAGGACTCTTTGTTTGGCTCTTCTATTTTTGGCTTAGTCAGGAACCACTGTTATCCAGTCTCTTTTTTCTTTTCCTTGTTTTTAGTTTTTTAATAATAATCTTTATCTACGACTTTAAATATTTACTTATTCCCGACAGTTTGATTCTTATTCCCTTATTGATAACTTTTATCTATTTTTTGAGTAAAGAAGTTAATCTTTGGCATCACTTTTTGGCCGGTCTCTTCTCTTTTCTTTTTTTCTTATTAATTGTTATAATCACCTTAGGAAAAGGAATGGGGATGGGAGATGTTAAGTTGGTCTTTTTCTTGGGCTTCTTGTTGGGTTATCCAGATATCTTAGTTGCCCTCTTTTCATCTTTTTTAATAGGTGCTACAATAGGGGTAGGATTGATTTTAATGAAAAAAAAGAAGATGAAGAGTGAGGTCCCCTTTGGCCCCTTTTTGGTCATCGGAACCTTTATCGCCTATTTTTGGGGGATTAATCTCTTTAATTGGTATTTAACTTTATTATGAAACAAAAAGCGTTTACCTTGCCGGAAGTATTGGTTGTCATGAGCATCATTATTATAATGACCGTAGCTGCTGTTGTTAGTTATAGGCCGGGAGAAAAGGGCCTTGCTCTTC
Source organism: Candidatus Nealsoniibacteriota bacterium (assembly GCA_003556925.1). Lineage (GTDB taxonomy): Bacteria > Patescibacteriota > Minisyncoccia > Minisyncoccales > GWA2-38-27 > PWMZ01. The sequence continues at coordinate 1,547 of PWQC01000039.1, forward strand.
AAAGAGAAAGGGTAAGGTTTTTTCAAAATGTGAGACTGGTTCAATCTATGCTTGGCCACGGCTGGGAAGGATGTAAGGTAGATGGTAAATATTTAGAGGGTTATCAGTATGGTTACGGTCTCTGGTTTTATAGAGGTCGTTATCATATTTTTGCAGACTGCGATGGGTCTGGGCACATTTCGCCCTTTTTTGATAAAGTAGTAGAAAAAGTTTCTTTAGACGAAGATATTGAGATTATTTATGGTTCTAATTTTAGTATTGTCTTTGTTTTACCTGATCCCAGCGTTCATTTTGGAACTATGTTGGAGGAAGAGGAAGATACTGTAAGTGAAGAGATAAGCTTTCGAATTAAAGAGACTGATAAAAAGATAACAATTCAAATAAATAAATTAGGATTAATAGAAGAAATATTATGAAAAAAGGATTTAGCATTATTGAATTATTAGTCGCCTTTTTTATCTTAACGACCGGTATTTTAGTTATCTATTCAACTGCCGTTCTTCCTTTGCGGCACACGGGAGAAGTTGGTCAAAAGATAACGGCTTTTTATCTGGCCCAGGAAGGAGTAGAGATAGTTACTCATATGAGAAACAACTTCGAAGAGTGGGGAGAGGGGTTACCGGGTAAAGAAGAATGTTTTGCTATAGATTATAAAGGGAGAGAGGAGGGTTGTGACAACTCCGACTTGTTTTTTGATGATGATGATGATGGTTATAACCACGGATCAGGAAGCCCAACAGATTTTCAAAGAACTATAAATATTCTTGAGAAAAACGAGGATCTTTTAAAGATTGAAGTGATCGTCTCTTGGGGAGAAGAGGACAACGAGAAGATAGTTGTGTATAAAGATTTTCATAATTATTTAAATATTCAATATGAAGAATAGAGGATTTACCATAGTAGAGATGTTAATAACGGTTGCTATCTTTTCTATCTTGATGATAGCCGTTACCGGGGTCTTCGTTTCAATTCTTAATACTCAAAGATATACTTTTAGTCTTAATCAGTTAGTTGATCAGTCCGGCTATGCTTTAGAGTACTTAGGTAAGCAGATAAGAGACGCTAATCAATTAGAGTCGGCTGATGGTGGTGAGATAAAGATAACTAACAAGAAAGGGGAAGAGATAACAATTAAATTAAAAGACGAAAGGATTAAGATTGGCGATGTTTTTTTAACTCCCGGAGATATAACCGTAGACAGTTTCGAGGTGTTGGATTTCCAAGAAGAAGACTATAAAAGAGTTACTATTTTGATGAAAGTGGTGAAAGATGAAGCCAGTTTGATTTTACAGCAGACTATTGCTGTTAGGAATTGATTTTTTTAATTTTTGTGCTATAAATTATAATAAGCTAAAACTTTTTTCTTTTTTTAAAGGAAGAGGGAATAGCTAATAAAAAAAGATATGTTATACGTAATTATAGGGATAGTCGTCTTGATTCTTTTATGGGCCGTTCTAACTTATAATGGCCTTGTCAGGCTTAAAAACAGAGCCAAAGAGGCTTGGGCAGATATCGATGTCCAGTTAAAAAGAAGATATGACTTAATCCCCAATTTGATCGAAACAGTTAAGGGCTATGCTTCTCACGAAAAGACTGTCTTTGAAAATGTTACCAAGGCAAGGGCCAATGCCATGAAAGCCGAGGAGACAGGAGACCCTAAGGAGATATCAAAATCAGAAAACATGCTTTCAGATACCCTTAAAAGTCTCTTTGCCGTTTCTGAAAATTATCCTCAGTTGAGAGCCGCTGATAATTTTATAGAGTTACAGAAAGATTTAACCGATACAGAAGATAAGATTCAGGCTTCTCGAAGATTTTACAACACCAATGTCAGGAATATTAATATCAAAGTAGAAAGCTTTCCTGCCAAGATTATTGCCGGTCTTTTTAATTTCGAAAAGAGGGACTTTTTTGAAGTTGAAGAAGCAGCCGCTAAAGAGCCGGTAAAGGTTAGCTTTTAAGCTTTATGGATATCTACTCTCAGGCCGATTCGAATGTCAGAAAAACATGGTTTTATTTAACCGGTTTTTTGATCTTTATTATTCTTATCGCTTGGCTTGTCGCTTATTTAACCGAAACATATATTATCCTTTATATCGCCGTTGCTTACAGCTTTATAGTCAGTTTTATCGCTTATTGGAATTCTGACAAGATCGTCTTGAGAATGTCGAAAGCCAAGCCTATTGAAAAGAAAGACAATCCGGAGCTTTATAGGATCGTTGAGAATCTTTCCATCACCGCCGGCCTTCCCTTGCCGAAGATATATATCATTGAAGACCAGCAGCCCAATGCCTTTGCCACCGGGAGGAATCCCAAACATGGAGTGGTGGCTGTTACTACCGGCCTTTTAGAGAGATTAGAGAAAGTTGAATTGGAAGGAGTAATCGCTCACGAGTTATCTCATATCGGTAACAGAGACGCTCTTTTACAGACAATGATAGTCGTTTTGGTCGGAGTAATCGTTATTATCACTGATATCTTTCTAAGGGTATCTATCTTTGGCAGAAGATCAAAGGGAGGATTAATCATTATTGTCGCCGCTATTGCTCTGGCTATTTTAGCGCCTTTAGCCGCTCAACTTATTAAGTTTGCCATCTCTCGGAAGAGAGAGTTTTTAGCCGACGCCTCCGCTGCCCTTTTGACTAGGTACCCGGAGGGACTGGCCATGGCCCTAGAAAAGATCTCTCAAGATCCCAGACAATTAAAGAAAGCAAGTGATAGTACCGCTCACCTATATATCATCAATCCCTTTAGAGGAAAAGAGAGTCAATCATGGTTTAGAAAGCTTTTTTTAACCCACCCCCCTACTCAACAGCGAATTAATGCTTTAAGATCAAAATAAGATGAAGTGTCCTATCTGTGAAAATATAGAATTAAAAAGTGTCATTCTTCATAACGTAGAGGTCGATTATTGTCCTAACTGCTTAGGGCTTTGGTTTGAAAGAGAAGAGCTTCGCTGGGCTAAAGACGAAAAAGACGAAAATTTACGGTGGCTTGATATCGATCTTTGGAAAGATGAGAAAAAATTTAAAATTACCGTTGAGATAAAACTCTGTCCCGAGTGTCGAATTCCTCTTTATGAATTAGAGTATGGGGACTCTAAAGTTAAAGTTGATCTTTGTAATATCTGTCAGGGAATCTGGTTGGATCGCGGAGAGTTTAAAAATATCATTGATTGGTTAAAAGAAAAAGCTAATTACGAAATTCTAAATAATTATTCTAAGAGCGTTTTCAAGGAGCTAAAAGAAGTTGTTTCCGGTCCGGAAAGATTAAAAGAAGAGATATTAGACTTTCTTCTTGTCTTAAAGTTGTTAGGATACAAGCTTTCCGTTCAGCAGCCTAAAGTTGCCGAATTGATCGCTAAAACGCCGAAGTAAGGGAGAAGTACGTCTAATGGTAAGACACCAGTTTGGAGAACTGGGGAGCGTAAAAGCTCTTGCAGGTTCGAGTCCTGCCTTCTCCGTTAAATGAATTATGTTAAAAAATAATTTTAAATTTAATCGCGGAATCATAGAAATAGTGACGATTATCACTGCTTTGTCTTTTTTTGTTTCTCTTTCTCTTTTAACTGTTTCGTCGCAAGGAGCTCAAAATATAGCTCAGGACGCTTCTATTGAAGCTCAGCTATCTCAAATAAGAAGTGCCGCAGAATTATATCGTTTAAATAAAAAAACTTATATTGGATTAAAAAACGACAATAATATAATTTTAATCCAAAAAAGTATTGAGGGTGTTCTTGGAGAAAATGCTCTTTATTGGGATGTCGCTGAACAAAAATATTGCGTTGCGGTAGAAACATTAACAAGTAAAAATGAATCTTTTTGCATTGACAGCGCCGGGAGATCAGGCAAATTTATAGGGTCCCCGGAAAAAGTTTGTATTGATTCTGGTTGTTCGAATAAATAATATAAAATATGAACTTTATTAATATAATACCATGGCTTAAAACTTCTGGAGTTAAGATACTAATCATTATCTTCGGTGCTTTGCTGTTAAATCTTTTTTTGCAACTTTTA
>PWQC01000030.1 GCA_003556925.1 Candidatus Nealsoniibacteriota bacterium
AAACAAGATGGAGATTTACCAAATAAAATAGTATTTGCCCTTGGCAAGGGCAAGGATGCCGGCGTCCTTTATCTTGACTCTAAGAGAAAGATAGAAGATACTAACTGGCATCACATCGCAGTAACGGCGAAAAGAGATAACAAAGCAATTATCTATATTGACGGAGAATTTGATAATAGTAAAGATATTAGTGGAGAAGATATTGTTGATTTAAAAGCACCTCAAGGAACAGCGGTTGGGCGTAATATGGAGGGCGGATCTTATCTAAAAGGATCAATGAGAGATATCCGTGTATATAATAAAGTTCTAACTCCTACTGAAGTGAGTGATCTTTATCAAAAAGACAACGTCTCTAACGACCTAATGGGCCACTGGAAGCTTAATGAAAATGAAGGAGATATTGCCTATGATAGTGCGGGTGACCATGATGGGGATATAAATAATGCTGAGTGGATCGCCTGGGCCTGCCCCGGAGAATTAACGATAGACGAAAACTGCCTTGGAACTGATTTCTGCATAAGATCGTGGGGTTATTACAAAGATATGGTGAGAGCGATCGGCGTTACCTATTAAGATGGATAAAAGGGATGCTCAAAAAAGAATTGGAAAGCTTAGAAAGTTTATCGATCATCATCGCTACTTGTATCATGTTTTAAATAAACAAGAGGTGAGCGACAGTGTTTTAGACTCTTTGAAAAAAGAGCTTTTTGATTTAGAAGAAAGATTCCCAGAGTTGATTACCTCCGACTCTCCCACTCAGCGGGTGGCTGGTCAAGTTTTAGAGAAATTTGAGAAGGTAAAGCATTTGACACCAATGTATTCTTTGAACGATGCTTTTTCAGAAGAAGATCTGAATGATTGGTTAAAGAGAATAAAAAAGATAGTTCAGGGAGATTTTAGTTTTTTTTGTGAATTAAAGATAGACGGTTTGGCAGTAGAGTTGATCTACGAAAAGGGTCTTTTAAAGAGAGGGTCCACCAGGGGCGATGGCATTGTCGGAGAAGATGTTACTCAAAACTTAAAGACTATTGAGGCTGTTCCGTTGAAAATAAGGGAAAAGATTAATCTTGCCGCCAAGGGGGAGGTTTTTTGTCCCTTGAAAGAGTTTAAAAGAATCGGTAAAGACTTTGTTAATCCAAGAAATGTGGCTGCTGGCTCTTTAAGACAATTAAATTCAAAGATAACCGCTGAAAGGAAGCTTGATCTCTTTTTTTATGATCTTGATCACAGCCTTGAAACTCATGAAAAGAAGCATAAAAAGCTGAAAGAGTTGGGATTAAAAATAAACGAACATAGCCAGTATTGTCATAATTTAAAAGAGGTAATGAGTTTTTATCGAAAGATGGAGCAAAAGAGAGATAGCCTTCCTTACGAGATAGATGGAATAGTGATAACTGTTAATTCTTCTCGGGTCTTTAAAAAATTGGGAGTGGTGGGAAAGGCTCCTCGAGGGGCTATAGCTTTAAAATTCCCAGCCAAACAGACGGCTACTATCTTAGAGAATGTTAAATTTCAAGTAGGAAGAACGGGCGTAGTTACTCCGGTGGCCGAGTTGAAGCCCGTCTTTTTAGGGGGGGCCTTAATATCAAAGGCAACCTTGCACAATAAAGAAGAGATTAAGAGATTAGGGGTGAAGATTAAAGATACGGTTATTATTCAGCGGTCCGGAGATGTTATTCCTGCCGTAGTGAGGGTGGTTAAAGATCTAAGAACGGGAAAAGAAAAGACCTTTTCTATGCCTCAAAGATGTCCTTTTTGCGATAAAGAGTTGAAGAGAGAAGAGATTATCTTGAGGTGTATCAATAGAAAGTGCTCAGGTAAAAAAAGAAACTACTTCTATCACTTCGCTTCTGTTTTTGATATGGAGGGGTTGGGAAAAAAGACGATTAATCAATTATTAGATAAAGAATTGATTAAAGATCCGGCAGACTTGTTCACCTTGAAAGAAGGGGATCTGCTTCCCATGGAAAGATTTGCCGCAAAATCAGCTGGGAATATTATCTCTTCCATTCAAAGCAAAAGAACAATACCTCTGTCAAAGCTTATCTTTTCTTTAGGAATAGATAATGTAGGGGAAAAGAACGCCCAAGATCTGGCTAAACACTTTAACTCTCTTGAAAGGATAGAAGGGGCAAACTTAAAGGAATTGGAAGAGGTAAAAGATATCGGCCCAATAGTCGCTCAGTCGATTGTCTCATGGTTTCCCAAGAATAAGGATTTTTTAAAGAATTTGAAAGAACAGATCTTTATCAAAGAAGAAAAGAAAAAGACATTTAAGGTGGTTTTGACCGGATCGATGAAGTTGCCTAGGAAAAAGATAAAAGAAAAGATTCATTTAGTTGGGGGAGAGGTGGCCGATTCCGTTTCCAAGAAGATTGATTATTTAATTGTCGGCAAAGAGCCGGGCTCAAAGTTAGACAAGGCTCGAAAGATGGGAATAAAAATTATTAAAGAAGAAAACTTATCACAATTACTAAAAAATGAAAATTCTTCTTCATCTTAAAAAGATTGACTGGGTCTTGGTTGTTTCCGCCCTCTTGTTGTCGAGTCTGGGTATTCTATCTCTCTACAGCTCCGGAAACGCTTTTGTTAAACAAATTATCTTTTTAGCGATAGGCCTTTTTTTAATGATAGCGGTTAGCTTTATTGATTTTAGACTGTTAAAAGATAATAGTTATCTAATCTTAATCTTTTATTTCTCTCTCCTTCTTCTCTTGCTTGGGCTTTTTTTCTTTGCTCCTGAGATAAAGGGGGCGATAAGATGGTATCGATTTGGAGGAATCGCCTTTGATCCCTTAGAGCCGGGAAAGTTAATCCTTGTCATCTTATTGGCTAAATACTTCTCTTCCAAACATGTAGAGATGTATAAATTAAGACATATCTTTGTTTCTGGCCTATATATTCTTTTTCCGGCCCTATTGGTCTTTTTACAGCCTGATTTTGGCTCTGTTTTAGTTCTTGTCGCTTTCTGGATAGGAATACTTTTAGTCTCTGGCATTAAGTTGAAGCACTTCGTCATCTTATTATTAATCGGCCTTATCTTGTTCGGTTTTATCTGGGCCTTTTTTTTGCAAGATTATCAAAGGACGAGAATTATTAGCTTTTTGTCTCCAGACTTAGATCCTTTGGGTTCGAGTTGGAGCCAAAGACAATCAAAGATCGCCATCGGAGCAGGGGGGCTTTTAGGACAAGGATTGAAGTCAGGCAGTCAGACACAATTAGGCTTTCTTTCTGAACCGCACACTGATTTTATCTTTGCCGCCATTGCCGAAGAGTTTGGTCTAATGGGGGTCTTTATTATCTTTCTCTCTTTCATTGTTCTTGTTCAGAGAATAATGAAGATAGCCTTCTCTCATGACTCTAACTTTGCCAGACTCTTTTCTTTGGGCTTTGTCATCATTCTAATATTCCAGTTTATCATTAATGTCGGCATGAATTTGGGAGTTTTTCCTGTGGTGGGTCTCTCTTTAATCTTGGTTAGTTACGGAGGATCTTCGTTGGTTTTTACTTTTATCGGATTGGGAATCATTCAGAGCTTTCAAAGTCCTTGACAATAATTGAAAAATATAATATTATAACTCCTGACCATAAGTTAGAAATTTTACCAGTATTTATTAGGTGAATTTTTTATTTAAATAAAAATTAAATCGTCTCTGCTTTATCCTTTTTAATGAAAGGATAAGTTCTTTTTTTATTATGAAAATTAAAAATTTTGCAAAATCCAATGTTTCTCTTCCTCTTCCTTATCTATTAAGCCTCCAAAAGAAAAGTTGGGAGTGGTTTTTAGAAGAAGGGCTAAAAGAGATTTTTTTTGAAGTATCTCCCATTAGGGACTATACCAAGAAAGAGCTTGAGTTGTGGTTCGGAGATTATAAGATAGATGAGCCAAAGTACAAGACAGATGCTGAAGCAAAAGCTAATAACGATACTTATGAAGCTTCTTTAAGGGTTAAAGTAAAGCTTGTTAATTTAGAGACTAAAGAAGAAAAAGAACAAGAAGTTTTTTTAACCGATCTCCCTTTATTAACTGAAAGGGGGACTTTTGTTGTTAATGGGGTAGAAAGAGTGACTATTGGACAATTAATTCGCTCTCCCGGTGCTTTCTTTACCAAGAATGATTATGGCTTTGGGGTTAAAATAATTCCCAATAGAGGGGCTTGGCTTGAATTTGAGACGGAGAAGTCAAAAGCTTTAATGGTAAAAGTAGATCGTAAAAGAAAGATAGCGGCTACTGTTTTATTACGTGCCTTTTTAGGATGGGACACGGAAAGAATAAAACAAGAGTTTAGAGAAGAGACAAAAAACGGGGAGATAGACTATATCGAAGAAACTCTGAAAAAGGATACCTGTAAAACCAGAGAAGAGGCTTTAGTAGAGATATATAAAAGGTTAAGACCCGGTGATTTGGTTACACCGGAGACGGCTGAAGAATTGATAAATAATACTTTTTTTAATTTTGAGAGATACGATCTTTCCAAAGTGGGTAGATGGAAGATGAGAAAAAAGATAAAAGAACTATCCGTTAAAAATAATAATAAGATAGAAAAAGAAGAGAGAGCGCTTTCTCCGAAAGACGTTGTGGCTGTTATTAGAGAAGTTCTTAAAAAAAACAATGACCCTGAGGCAAAGCCAGATGAAATAGATCATTTAGGCAATAGAAGAGTAAGAACCTTGGCTGAATTTTTACAGAATAGATTAAGAGTCGGCTTGATGAGAATGGAGAGGAATATTAAGGATAAGATGTCGACTCTCGAACCAGATGATATCTCTCCAGATCAGTTAATTAATTCAAGATCAGTTATGGCTGTAATAAGAGAGTTTTTTACTTCTTCTCAGATCTGTCAATTCATGGATAATATTAATCCTTTGTCAGAGCTAGAGCACAAGCGAAGACTTTCCGCTACCGGGCCGGGAGGGCTAACCCGAGAGAGGGCCGGCTTTGAAGTGAGGGATGTCCAGCCTTCCCACTATGGAAGAATCTGTCCGATTCAGACGCCAGAGGGGCCCAATATTGGATTAATTAACCAATTAGCTTCTTTTGCCGAGATTAATGAATATGGCTTTATAGAGACTCCCTATTTTAAAGTGGATAAGAATAGACTAACTTCTAAGGTAGAATACTTGTCTGCCTTTGAAGAAGAGAATTATAATATAGTTCATGCCGGAGCGTTAATCGACAATAAAGGAGCATTACTTGAAAAGAAAGTAGAAGCAAGAATAAAAGGAGAACCGGGATTAATAGAGAGGGAAAAAATAGATTTTATGGATGTTTCTACCGAACAAAGTATCTCAATGGCCACTTCTTTAATTCCTTTTTTACAGAATGACGATGCTAATAGAGCCTTAATGGGTTCTAATATGCAGCGCCAGGCCGTGCCTTTAGTCAAACCGGAAGCTCCCTTGGTCTGTACGGGATCAGAAGAGGTGATAGCAAAAGATTCGGGGCAAGCAATCTTGGCTGAGGATAATGGTGTAGTTACTTATGTTGATGCTGATCGTATTAGAATAAATAATAAAGAATATAATTTAAATAAC
>PWQC01000022.1 GCA_003556925.1 Candidatus Nealsoniibacteriota bacterium
GACATAATTTTATCTATTTATATTTTATTATGCTTATCCTAAGTTGTCAAGTTTGGACCTTTTTAATATTTCACTCTCTACTTCTTTTTTAGGTTTTCCATATTTTAGCCTCGATAATTGTTTAATATATGGAACGGCATCTTTGTTCCCCTCTTGTGGTCTGACGGCTTTCAATCTAAAAGGAGTAGAGACAGAGCCATCTATCATCATCCTTGCAATGCAGTTAAAATTATCAATATTGATAAAGTCTTGTTTAGAAAAATAAGGAGCAAATTTGTTTTCTAAAAATTCAGCATCATCTGCCCCTACTCGATAGATAGCCATAGAACCAACGTTTCCCATAACGGCGTTTTTAATCTCATCGGCCACTTGAGGAATGAATTGATGAGCAAGAATCAAGTTAAGCTTATACTTCCTGGCTTCAGAGAGAATGGTAGCAATGCTATCGGTAGTAAAATTTTGAAATTCATCGATATAGAGATAAAAGTCTTTTCTCTCCTCTTCGGAAGCACTCGCTCTTTGCATGGCGGCCATCTGAATTTTGGAGACCAAGATTAAGCCCAATAAAGAACTGCTTACTTCTCCGGTTTGCCCTTTTGATAAGTTGGCTAAAAATATCTTTCCTTCATTCATAATCTTAGGCAAATTAAAGCCAGACCTATTTTGGCCGATAATATTTCTTAAAGTTTCATTCTCAATAAACCTTCCTAACTTTGAAACAACATAACCCAACATATCAGACTTGGTGTTGCCGGTCATCTGCTTCCACTCTTTTTCCCAAAATAATCTTACTACCGGATCGGTAATACGGGCAACTGTTTTTTCAGCAAAGTCTGGGTCGGTAAAGAGTCTGGGTATCTCAACCAAAGTACCGATATTGTTTTTATCGGCCATTAAAGCTAGCATGGCATTTCTCATATAGTGTTCAAACATAGGACCGATAATTTCGGGAGGGAAAAGCTTTTGAAAGATAGCTATCATCTCTTGGACGGCAAAGTCTTTTTGTTCCGGTAAATCATATTCTAACATATTTAATCCTACCGGCCTTTCGGTATGAAAAGGCTCAAAGAGAACAACGTCATCAACTCTTTCTTTCGGAATATTAGCTAAAGTGCTTTCAACTAAATCTCCGTGAGGGTCGATTACTGCCACCCCCTTACCGTTCTCTATATCTTGTCTGATATATTCCTGAATTAAAGAACTTTTACCGGTACCGGTTTGTCCGATAATATATAGATGTCTTCTTCGATCGGCCGGAGAAGAAAAATATGCAGGAATCTCTTCTCCTCTAAAAACAACATTACCTAAAAAGAGATCTCCTTTTTTGGGTAAGTTAGAAGGGGGAGGTATCTCTCCACTGGTAACCCACTTTATATTCGGAGACTGTAGGTCTTTTGTGGGTAGATGGAAGACACTAGTTAACTCTTCTAAGTTTAAAATAATACTTTCTTTGTTGTTAAAATTTCTAAAACTGAAATTATAAATGAAGGGTCTTGTTTTTTTAACAGGAAAAACTTTAAAAGAATTTAAACTGGAAAACTGACCCAAACTTGCTTCTAAATAGGAAAGGATCTGCTTGGCCCTTTCCTTGGTCGGAGCAGAAGATATTATTCTAATATTACTCTTGAATAAAGGTTTTTTTATCTTGTTTTGAACCGCCTCTACTAAGCTCTCATCAGCTATCTTCTGCTTTTCTTCTTCTTCTTTTTTAATCGCTTCTAGTGTTTTTTTAATTTCGCTTTTTTGAGATAATTTTATCGCTTCAGCAAGACTTTTCCCTCTTTTCAACAAAGAGATAATTTTACTTCCTTGCTTCTGAAAAGCGGTGTATTTAAAGGGCTTTAAGATGATTTGCAAAGCCACTCCTTCTTCTGGTTTAATCTTGCTTAAATCGTTAGTAATGGCTGCCAAAGGGTCTTGAGCAAGATTGGTATAAGTATTTATGGGTAAAAAAGAAGATTCTTCAAGTTTTAAATAAGCACCGGCTGTCTTTGATTCTGGTTCAAAGATAGTATAATCTTGAGGAATTTTGGTAACTTGAGAAGAAGGATAGACTCCCTGAATATACTTCTCCAGAGATGTTTCTAATTCTTTAGGGACAGCAACGTAAAATTCAATATCTGATCCTCCTTTTTCAGATGCGATTTCAAAGACAATTCTCGGAGATCCTTTTATCTTTAAATTTAGGAAAGAAGAATAGACCTGCTCCATAATTGCGATAATCTCTTTTCTCTCTTGCTTTTCTTCTTTCTCCTCAAATTTAGCTATCTTAATTGAAAACAAAACCATCTCTAAACTTTGAAAGAGATGGAAGCTTTTTTTCTTCTTGGCGATCAAAAAAAAGACGATAATTAAAAGCAGAGGGATTAGCAATAAAAGATACCAATACATTTATTTTGGAAATTTCTTGTAATAATTGTTTTCGGCCAGTCGATCCCTAAAAGTATCTATCAAAAACCCATCACCTGTCTTTCGAGCTACTTTGATGGCATAAAAAAGCCCTTTATTTTCGGCTAGTTGAAAGAGTCTTTCTGTCTTTCCGGGCAAGTCTTCTTTTTCTATCTCTGTAATCTCTTTGTCAATCTCTTCTTTTTTTGACTCGGGAAGGGTTTCTTCCATAATCACCTCTTCTCCTTGCTCGATTCTTTCCGGTCTTTCTCTTTTGGGCTCCGCCTCTCTCCCTTTTTCAATAAATTGTTCTATCTCTTTTTCTTTTTCCATATTAAATAAATTATATTATAATTTTAAATAAATAACAAATATGCTATACTCATTGTAATATGATCAAGTCAAAAAAGCAAGAATCGGATATTCAAAAAATAGTTAATCATTATTTTTACAGCAAGGGATTGAATTTAGATGAGATTAAAGAAAAGTCGAAAAAACAGAAGATTATCTATTCTAGATTTACCAGACCGGCAAAACAGCTTTTGGAATTGGCCGGCTCTGTTACAAATGCAAAAAGAGCGATTGATAAGGTCGCTCAGTGGGCTCAAACAAGAAATCTTGATTACTCTATAGAGACGGTCTTTAAAAAATGGTTAGAGCTAGATAGATTGAAGCCCAAAGAGATAGTTAAAAAACCCTATTTCCGCTCTAATCCGATGATCTGGTCAAAAACAAAAAAGAAATGGTTCGTCATTAACAAAGACGAGGAGTGGTTAGAATTTGCAGGAGACGAAAAAGAGATAGAATGGAAGATAGAAAAATAATATGCTAAAGATAGTTTTTTTTGGATCGTCTAATTTTTCTTCTATTATTTTAGAAAGAATAAAAAAAACAGATATTTGTCCATTTTTGATTATTACAACCGATAACTCTTTAATCAAAAAAAGAACTAAGATACCAGTTAAAATTTATCCTTGTGAAATAGAAAAAAGTGATCTTTTTGTTGTCGCTTCTTTCGGTAAAATATTACCTAAAAAGATATTAGAGATTCCTTTTTATGGCGCTTTAAACGTCCATCCTTCTCTCTTGCCAAAACATCGCGGAGCCTCTCCAATTCAAGGAGCCATTTTGAATAACGACAAAAAAACCGGAACAACCATTATCTTAATGGACGAAATAATTGATCATGGGAAGATAATAGCTCAACAAGAGTACAAGATGAAAAGAAAAGAGACCTTTTCTTCTTTAGAGAAAAGATTAGCAGAAATCTCTGCCGATCTTTTAATAAAAACTGTTCCTTTATGGATAAAAAAAGAAATAAAAGAAAAAAAACAAGAAGAGAAAGAAACTTCTTACACCAAGCTTTTAACTAAAGAAGACGGAAGGATAGATTGGCACGAAGAGGCTTCTCTCATAGAAAGAAAAGTAAGGGCGCTTAACCCTTGGCCGGGAACATTTACTTTTTGGAAAAAAAATGATAAAAATATTCGTATTAAAATATTAGAGGCCGAAGAAGAAAAAAAAGATTTTTCTTTAATTCCAGGAAAAGTCGGTTCCAATTTTATTATCCAAACCGGAAAAGGATCTTTAAGGCCCACAAAGATTCAATTAGAAGGGAAAAAGCCCGTTTTAATAGAGGATTTTTTAAAGGGAAATAAAATATATGAAGATATCTTATTCTGAACTAGAAAAAGGAGTAAAAATCATTTTAAAAAATGAGCCTTGTCAAATAATAGAATGCTCTCCTATGTTTAAAGGAAGGGGTAGCTCTGTTCTAAGGGCAAAATTAAAAAAACTTTCTACTGGAGAGATATTTTCCCACACCTTTCAATCTTCTGATATTTTAGAAGAAGCAGAGATAGAAAGAGAGGAGATAGAGTTTATCTATTCTCATCGTGATAGTTTTGTCTTTAAAAACAAAGAAAGAATAGTCTTTTCAATGGATCAAATAGGAGATACGGCAACTTTTTTGAAGCCGGGAACAAAAGTAGAAGCAATGGATTATAAGGGAAAAATAATTAACATTACTCTTCCTATAAAGATGCACTTTAAGGTAATTGAGGCTCCTCCTAACATTAAGGGGAACAGATCCCAACCCGGAACTAAGACAGTCACTTTAGAAACAGGAGCAAAGATAAATGTCCCTATGTTTATAGAACAAGGAAATATTATTGAAGTCAATACAGAGACTAAAGAATACGTTAAGAGAGTAGAATAAAAACTACGGACTAGTTTCTTCCCATTGAGTCGGACTTCTTCTTTCTACCTGAATCTCTTTTGTTATTAAACAACTGTAATTAGATGCATCGGTAACTTTTAAGGTTACTTCTTTGTTTCCGTCAGAAGAGAAATGAAAGACAGGATCTTGATCAGGAGAACTGTCTTCTTCTCCAAATTGCCAATACCAATGATGATCTCCTTCTGTATTAAATGTACTCTCGTCAGTAAAATTAATTTCTGTGTCAACAAAGATCTCTTCTTCTGGATCCCAGGAGAAGTCAGGGACAGGATACTTGTGATTAGGAGTAGTGAAGGATTCACCACTTACCCAGTCAGAGGATTGATCTTCCTGGTCCCAGACTCTCATTTGCCAGTCATAGGTGATCCCCCATTCCAAGTCGTCTTCGATAATAACCGTATTGACTTCAGAATAAGCTTTGCCAGAATTATAGTCATTTATTTGAATTTGATAATAACTTCCTTGCTGATTAGAAACATCCCAAGATATCCTAATATGGGGCCGATCTTTGTGATCTTCACTACAATAATCACTAATTGGCTCTTTAAGGCTAAATTCAAATTCTGTCGGATCTTCAGGCTCTTCAAGAAATTCACTGATCATCCAAATAGTACCACCGTCATCTGTTTGCCAAGACAGATAAGGATAACCATTGTTGAAATATTCTTGAGAGAGAGATATGTCCCAGTCAGAATAATTATTGATATCCTTCATCTCTTCAATCGAAAGAGGAATCCCCTTTCCGGTATCAGATTGACCTGAAACTATTTTGTTATAGAAAGAATTAGTAACTGTTCCTGGGTTGCTTCCGACAAGTCC
>PWQC01000004.1 GCA_003556925.1 Candidatus Nealsoniibacteriota bacterium
ATATTGGATATTTATGAGCCATATCTAATGCAATTAGGCTTTATCAAAAGGACTAGTCAGGGAAGGGTTGTGACCGAAGAAGCATATAGTCATCTAAATTTGCGGAAAAAGCTTTTTTGATATAAGATGTGAGTATGTTTTTCAAAAAAAAGAAAGCGGAAAAAACTCCGCAAGAGATCGTCGATCAATTGGCAAGACAAGAAGAAGAGATTATTAGCCTGAGGTCAGAGATAGAGAAGATTAAAAAAGAAGAAGATTTTTTTCTTCAAAAGACAGGATTGGTGAGGTATAATCCTTTTTCTGATATCGGAGGAGAACAAAGCTTTTCTCTTGCCATTGTAGATAAAAAAGGAAATGGCTTTGTCGTTACTAGTCTGTACGCCAGGGACGGTAATAGAGTTTATGCTAAGCCGATTAATAATGGCTCTTCAGAATATACCTTATCAAAGGAAGAAGAAAGAGCAATAAAATTATGTCAGAAAAATTAAGACCACCAATAGTTGTTGTTTTGGGTCATGTCGATCATGGCAAGTCTTCTATCCTGCAAGCCATTAAAGACTTAAAGATAACAGAGAGAGAAGCAGGGGGAATTACCCAGCATATCGGAGCCTATGAGATAGAAGAAAAAGGAAAAAAGATAACCTTTATTGACACTCCCGGGCATGAGGCTTTTTGTGCCATGAGACTTCGAGGGGTCTGTTCGGCGGATGTTGCCGTTCTGGTTATTGCGGCCGATGAGGGGATTAAAAAACAGACGAAGGAGGTGATAAAAAATATTAAAGAGACTAACATTCCCTTTGTTGTGGCTATTAATAAAATAGATAAACCCGGAGCAGATGTAGGAAAAATTAAAAGACAATTATTAGAGTCAGAAATCTATCTAGAGACGATGGGGGGGAAGATTCCTTTCGTTGAGGTCTCCGCCAGCACAAAAAAAGGAGTCGAGCATCTTTTAGAAGTTATTCTTTTAGTGGCGGAGATGGAGGAATTTAAAGCCGATGTTGACTGTTCAGCTCAAGGCGTAGTGATCGAATCTCACTTAGATTCTAATAAAGGACCGTTTGCTACTTTAATTGTTCAAAAAGGAATCTTGAAAAAAGAAGATTTTTTAGCTACCGAATCAGTAGTGGGAAAAGTTAAGAACTTAGAAGACTTTCAAGGAAAACTTATTCAAGAGGCGCTTCCCTCTATGCCGGTGGGGGTGCTGGGCTTTGAAGCGGTTCCTCAGGCAGGCGAATCCTTCAAGGTCTTCCGGACCGTTGAAGAGGCTCGAGAAGGAATAAAAGAGAAAGAGAAAGAAGAAGACTTTGTTGGCGGAGATAAGAAGCTTCTGCCTTTGATTATTAGAACGGACGTCTTAGGATCGGTTGAGGCGATCATTCATATGATTGACCAGATCCCTCAAGAAAAGGTGAAAGCTCGTATTTTAAAAGCGGAGCCCGGAGAAGTGGATCAGTCTGACATTAAAACGGCTATGCTTACCGGGGCCAAAATATTATCCTTTAGAACTAAAGAGAGTAAGATAGCCAGAGACTTGGCTCAGAGAGAGGGAGTTAAAATATTGAAATTTGATGTTATTTATGAATTAACCCAGGCGTTTGAGAATGTTTTAAGAAAGATGGTCGAGCCCGAAATCATTAAAACAGCAACTGGTCGGATCAAGATTTTAGAGGTATTTAAAAATGAAAAAAACCGACAGATAGTAGGTGGTAAAGTTATTCACGGTACGGTGAAAAGAGGTTCAAAAGTAACCGTTCTCAGAGGAGAGGAAGAGATAGGAGGGGGAAAGATAAATGCTCTTCAACAAAACAAAAAAGAGGTTGATTTTGTCAGTAAGGGTTCGGAGTGCGGCGTATTGTATGAAGGCGACGCTTTAATTCAGAGAGGAGATATAATAGAGGCTTATCTGGAAGAAAAAACAAAAAAAGAGCTTTGAGCGATTTAAATAGAATTAAAAAAGTAAATGAAGTTTTAAAAAGAGAGATAGGAACTATCTTCTCTCGGGAGACGGACTTTGCCAATACCTTGATAACGGTTACCAGAGTAGAAGCTTCTTCTAATTTTATTCAAGCAAAGATATATATCTCTGTCTTTCCCGAAGAAGAAGAAGGAAAGGTCTTTCATTTTTTAAATAAAAATATCTATTTTTTACAGCAAATTTTAAATAAAAAGATAAAGATGAGGCCGGTCCCGAAGATGATATTTGTGAAAGAGATAAAAGTTAAAGAGGCTGGAGAGATAGAAGAGGTCCTAGAGACATTGAAAAAAGAAGAAAAATAGAGCATAATAAAACTATGGCCTGGTAGCCAAGTAGCTAAGGCAGCGGTTTGCAAAACCGTTATACGCGAGTGCAATTCTCGCCCAGGCCTTGGCCGCGGTGCTGGAATGGTATACAGGAGTGACTTAAAATCACTTGAGGATTTTCCTCGTGTGGGTTCGAGTCCCACCCGCGGCACCAACAAAAAACTGACTCGATTGAGTCAGTTTTTTAATATATTCGCGTAGTCTTCTTTGATGCCAAAGTTAATTGCCTCTTGTTTGCTGGGCTTCCAAATATCGATCCATTCGCAACCATATCTTGAATTCTTTCTATCTAATACTTCAAAGTAAAGACCGTTAATCTCTATAATAGTGCCGAAAGGAAGACAATTGTTGGCGATTACTCCGGTTCTGACTCTCTCTCCGCTGGCGGTAATAAAAGGGTCTCCCCATGTTTCATCAGGAGAGCTGGAGTAGGCGGTTAGGATAACTCTTATCTTTTGAACCGGCTCTTCGGAAAAAGAGAAACGTTCGTAGACGGGATTGATGCTATTTTCTTGAATGAAAAAAACTTGCTCGACATTATCGGGCATAAGATAAAAATGGTCGGTTTTTAGGGGTGATAAAGCTCCTAAAAACAAAAAACCAGTTATAAACAAACCTTTGGTAAGAATTTTACTCATTAGGATATTATATCTTTTTAAGAAAACTTGTCAAGCGGGTGATGGGAATCGAACCCACGTAATTTGATTGGCAACCAAATGCTCTACCATTAAGCTACACCCGCGTTTTGTGCTGAGGTCCGGAGTCGAACCGGAATCTAATGTTTTTCAAACATTCGCCGTGACCACCTTGGCTACCTCAGCATATGTGGACGGCATAGGATTCGAACCTATAACCTCATGGATGTAAGCCAGGCGCTCTACCATTGAGCTAGCCGTCCTTGGTCTCTTTTATCATAACTTATTGTATTGTTTTTTTCAAGCGCTAAATTAACTCGAAGATTTTTATTATAAAGAAAAGGTATAGAATTAAGTAAAGCCCTCCTTCCCAATTGTGGATTTTTCTGGAGATACCCGAAATAACAAAGCAGAGTGTTACTAAAGCCATGATTGGGAGGCCGATGGAAAAAGTTTGCTGGTCTACTTTAAGGGTACTAAACAAGCCGGGGATACCAACTACTACTAAGCTATTGAAAACATTAGAACCAAAGATGTTGCCCAAGGCCATTTCAGATCTTTTTTGAATAACGGCTCTAATAGAAACAAAGAGCTCGGGAAGAGAAGTTCCCAAAGCGACCATGGTAACGGCAATTATTCCGGTACTAATGCTAAATATTTCTGATAAGATTATTACCGAATCTACCAGATACTTACTGGCCAAAGCCAAGCCCGCCATTCCCAAAATTAGCATCACAAGATCCTTAGAGGTAATCTTCATTCTTTTATCTTTATACTTTTCAATCAAAAGTATGTGTCTTTTTCTCATCTCTCTGGTGGGCAGTAGATTCAAGTTTTCTTTGTTAACGTTCGACTCTCTTAAAGAGACGCTGTAAACAGCATAGACGAGATAGGCGGCTAATAGTAAGACAGCTTCCAGGAAGACAATTTGGCCGTTAGAAAGGACAACCAAGAGAAGAACGGTAGCGAGGGTTAGAAGAGGAAGGTCAAGATCGATAATACTCTTAGTAACCATTATCTTTCCCCCGATAACCGCTGAGAGGCCGACCACTAAAAGGATATTGGCTATATTGGAGCCTACCGTATTGGCGACAGCAAAATCATTTACTCCCCTTAGGGTGGCCGTCAGAGAAGCGGCTAGCTCCGGGAAAGATGTGCCTAAACTAACGATGATCATCCCGACACTAAAAGAAGAGAGTCCTAAAGCCAGTCCTATCTTTTCGGCACCTAAAATGAGCCAATCAGCGCTTTTAATAAGTAGCGCTAAAGAAACGATAAAGACGATTAGCCAAAAAATCATATTATTTAATAATATCAAAAATAAACGATAAATCAAGAAATATAAAAGGGGAGGAGGTTTACCTCGCTCCCCGTTTTTTTATTCTCTCCCTTTTTGGCAAGAAGGACAAATCAAACTGCGTATCCTTTTTGCGCTTGAAATGGCTTGGAATCTCTCTTCCCGGTTGGGAAAAGCTTTCCAAATATTGCGATGCCACCTGTCATCTCTTTTTACTTTCCTGCACCAATGACAAATAATCATCTTCTGCCTCCTTTCTTTTTGAGAGTTATTGTTTGTTTATAAGCTAATAAATTAATTTTGTCAAATATGTGAGCGAGGAGGGACTTGAACCCTCACGGGAAAATTCCCCTTGGAACCTCAATCCAAGCTGTCTACCAGTTCCAGCACTCGCTCAAAGCTATCTACTCTTTATCTTTGATTGTTTTCCCGTCTTTCCTCTTAAATAATAGAGCTTTGCTCTTCTGGGTCTGCCTTTTTTGATTATTTCTATCTTTTCAATCAAAGGAGAGTGTAAGGGAAAGATCTTTTCTACTCCTATCTCTCCCGGCCTTCTAACGGTAAAGGTGGAAGAAATTCCTTTTCCGTGTTTTATAGCGATTATTATTCCTTCAAAAAATTGAACTCTTTCTTTGTTTTTTTCTTTTATTCTTTGAAAGACCCTAACAGTGTCTCCCGCACTAATTTCAGGGAGTTCTTTTTTTGAGTTTTCTTTATTGAATTGTTCTACCTTGTTCATATTTATTTTAAATTATTTAATATTTCTTTAAGTTCTTTGGGTAGCTCAGAAAAAAATTCTTTATCTTTTATTTTGAGGTATTCAGCGTGGAGAAAGTGTCTTTCTATGTCTTTTAAAGCAGATTGATTTTTAAACCCGTAAACCTTATCTCCGACTATTGGGTGATTGAGATAGGCTAAATGGCATCTAATCTGGTGTTTTCTTCCGGTTTGAGGCCACACTTCCAGAAGAGAACAATCTTGGAAATCTTTTCTCTTTTTATAACGGGTGATTGCCTCTCTCTTATTTTCTGCTTTTGGTTCGTTAAAAAAATACACTTTTTGCTTCTTCCTGTCGGAAGGAGCCCTCCCTATTAAGCTCTTTATCTCTCCTTCTTGCTCTGTCTTTCCATGAACTAAGCAAAGATATCTTTTTTTGACTCGCTGCTCTTTAAATGCTTTTTGCAAAG
>PWQC01000038.1 GCA_003556925.1 Candidatus Nealsoniibacteriota bacterium
AAAAGAAAGGATAAAAGAGTTTCAAGAAAATATTCATTTGGAATAAAAGAGGGGAGATCGAAATCTTCAATCTCCCCTTATCTTCATCTTATTCTCCTGAAAGTGGATATTCTCCACAGTTGAGGGCCTCCATCTCTTCGGCCACGAACCCTAAAACTGGTCGTCCCGATAATTTCGAAGTAATAATATACCTGAACGATGAGGTACTCTCCGTCACCAAGTCCGGTAATTATCTTCTCTTCTCCCGGAAAAAACCAGGTCTCCTTAGAGCTACCCCAGGATCGATAAACAACTTTCACGTTATAAGGAAGGTTGTTTATCACTTGAACCCTTTCACCGTAGCGAACAATGGGTTCACCGCTGACATAGACTTCTTCGCAGCCGGTAAAAAGCAAAAGAGCCAAAACAACCAAAGCCAACGTTTTCATTTTCCCCTCCCCTTTTTAAAATATCAAAGAGCTCTACTTTTTTAAATCATAATTCTCAATGGTTGTCAAATAAAAGAGGGAGTCGATTAGTTCAACTCCCTCTGTTTTTCACCTCAACCTTCTAAACGAGGTGATCTTCCACAACTGAGATCTCCGATTCCTTCGGGAACGAACCCGAATTTCCTGGATCCCCAGCAATTCTCCCTCTTCGCTATAAACCCGAGCAACGAGGTGTTCTCCTTGCCTGAGTCCCTGAAAGATTCCTTCTTGCCCGGAACCCAGGCTTCCGATCTTTCGGGTCTGATAAGTAATATCAACCCGATTTTTCAGGCCGTTAATGACCTGAACCCTTTCGCCGTAGCGAATGATTGGTTGTCCACCAATTTCGGTCGTCACACAACCGGTAAAAAAAACCACTGCCAACACCACCAGAATCGCTTTCATTTCAACCTCCTTGTTAAGTTACTACCTATTGTATATCACAAAACATATATTCTGTCAATGGTTGAAGCTCTTTTATTCTTTCCCACAGATCTTTTTCACTTTCTTTTTCCGATAGACTAAATTCGCCCGAACCGCCCAAGATAATCTTTTCAAAAAGAGAAAAATTATCTCTTAAAATGCTTGAATCTTCTTTAAAGATATTAATAAATTCAAGTTTTTTTATCTTTCTCGAAAAACATCGCCTCTCATGAGATGCGATTCTCTCGTCTTTCCTGAATTGAACTAAAAGAATCTTTTTAAACATCTCTTCTGTCTCTTCTTTTTCTCTTTAAAAGATTTGAAGAGGGCAGAATTTATGGCGACCCCACGGGGAGTCGAACCCCGGTTTTCAGGATGAAAACCTGATGTCCTAACCGCTAGACGATGGGGTCATCGGGCCAATGATAACCTAAAGATTGAAAAAAATCAAGAAAAAAGATAAGATTAGGCTATGACTATTTTAGGAATTGAAACATCTTGCGATGATACCTGTTGCGCTATCTTAAAAAAAGGGAGAGAGTTCGAGGTTCTTGCCAACATTATCTCTTCCCAAGTTATGGTTCATCGGCCCTGGCAGGGGGTATACCCCGCTTTGGCCAAAAGAGAACATGAAAAAAACTTAGTTCCGGTCTTAAAAAGAGCCTTGAAAGAGGCGGGCTTTTTAACAGAAGGCAAAGTTAATTTTTCAAGAAAAGAGATTGATGAAATTCTATCCCGTAATCCTGAATTGTGTAAAAAAACAAACAATTTTTTAAAAAGATATAAAGGGCCCAAGATAGATGCTCTAACTGTTACGGAGGGACCAGGCTTAGAGCCTTGCCTGTGGACGGGAATGAATTTTGTTAAAGCGCTCTCTTCGGCCTGGAAGATTCCCATTATTCCGACCAATCATCTGAAGGCTCACCTTTTTGTTAACTTCTTGAACAATAAGATCTCTTTTCCTTCACTGGGTTTAATCGTCTCCGGAGGACACACTCAGCTAATCTTAATGAAAGACAAAAAAGACTTTAGGCTCTTAGGAGAGACAAGGGACGACGCAGCCGGTGAATGTTTTGATAAGACCGCCAGGCTCTTAAAATTAAACTACCCGGGAGGACCAGAGATAGAAAAAAGAGCTAAATTAACTAAAAAAACCTCTCTCTCCCTGCCCCGACCAATGATATATTCCCAAGATTATGACTTTAGCTTTTCCGGTTTAAAGACGGCTGTTCTTTATGAGGTTAAAAAGAGAAGATTAAATAAAAGCTTTGTTAATGAGATGGCTAAAGAGACTCAACAAGCCATCATCGATGTCTTAATAAAAAAAACGATTAAAGCGGCCAGAGACTTCAAAGTAAAGTCGATCGTTCTGGGAGGAGGAGTAATCGCCAATAAAGAAATACAGAGACAGTTTAAAAAAAGAGTACCCTTCCCCTTAGTCTTTCCTCCTTCTCAACTCTGCGCCGATAACGCTTTAATGACTTGCTTGGCCGCTTACTATAGTAACAAAAGAGAAAACTGGAAAAAAATAAAAGTAAATGCTAATCTGAATATATGAATAAGCATCATCAACCCCAAGAGATAGAAGAAAGAATATATCGCTTTTGGGAAAAGAAAAATCTATTCAATCCGGATATCCTTCACTATAAGAAGAGATACACGGTCGTTCTGCCTCCTCCAAATGTTACCGGCCGACTCCATATGGGACACGCCTTAAACGGCGTTTGTCAAGATGTTATTGTAAGGCAAAAAAGAATGCAGGGTTTTAAAACTTTATGGCTGCCCGGAACCGATCATGCCGGCATCGCCACTCAGAACGTAGTAGAAAAAGACTTAAAGAAAAGAGGCCTTACCAGGTTCGATTTAGGAAAAAAAGAGTTTATTAAGAAGGTCTGGCAATGGAAGAAAGAATACGGCAATATTATCTTGGGCCAATACAAAAAGATGGGCGTCTCTTGTGACTGGTCAAGAACAAGATTTACCATGGACAAGGAATATGCCAAAAGAGTAAAAGAAGCTTTCTTACATTATTATAAAAAAGGATGGATCTATCAGGCAAACAGAGCCGTAAATTGGTGCCCCAGATGCCAAACCAGTCTCTCTGACTTAGAGCTGGAACACAAAGAAGAGAAGACAAATCTTTGGTATATAAAATATCCCCTTAAAGAGAGTAGAGGATTTATTACCGTGGCGACTACCCGACCGGAGACAATGTTAGGAGACACGGCAATCGCCGTTAATCCAAAAGACGAAAGGTATAAAAACATTAAAGATAAAAAAGTCATTCTTCCTCTCCAAAACAGAGAGATCCCCATCGTTCAAGATCGCTTGATCGAAATGGATTTCGGTACCGGAGCGGTAAAAGTAACGCCGGCTCACGACTTAAGAGACGAGCAGATTAAGAACAACCACGAATTAAAAAGTGTTCAGATAATCTCAGAGAAAGGCTTAATGAATGAAGAGTGCCCTAAAAAATATCAAGGGTTAAAAACAGACCAAGCCAGAGAGGAAGTTATTAAAGATTTAAAAAAGATTAATTTATTGGAGAAAGTAGAAGATTATGTCCACGCTGTCCCAAAGTGTTATCGTTGTAATTCAACTATTGAAATTATCCCTTCCCTTCAATGGTTTCTAAAGATGGACGAATTAGCCAAGAAAGCCCTGGAGCCTGTTCAGAAAAAAAAGATAAAATTTTATCCAAACAACTTTAAAAAATCATACATCAATTGGTTAAAAGACGTTAAGGACTGGTGTATTTCAAGGCAGATATGGTGGGGTCACGAAATACCGATAAAGAAAGAAACGGACGTCTTGGACACTTGGTTCAGCTCCGCTCTCTGGCCCTTCGCCACTATGAATGAAAAAGATTTTAAAACTTTTTATCCCACCGACACACTCTTTACCGCCAGAGATATTATTAATTTCTGGGTAGTGAGGATGGTCTTTTCCGGCCAAGAGTTCACCAATAAACTTCCTTTTAGCAAGGTCTACATTCACCCGACCGTTTTAACTAAAGACGGACAAAGAATGTCAAAGTCCTTGGGAACGGGCATCGACCCGATCTCTTTGATTGATCGATATGGAGCGGATGCTACTCGTTTCGGCTTGGCTTATCAAGTGACCGGCGGCCAAGATCTTAAGTTTTCCGAAGAAACCATCTTAATGGCCAAAAAGTTCTGCAATAAATTATGGAACGCCTCAAGGTTCGTTCTCTTGCAGTGTCCTAAAAAAAATTACTCTATGACAAGCATAACTGCCAAGACAAGCCATGATAGAAGAATCTTGAAAAAATTGATAGAGACCAAAAAGGGAGTAGAAAAAGACTTAGAAGTATTTTCCTATGGAAAGGCAAGCCATAAGATATATCACTTTTTCTGGCACGATTTTTGCGATATCTATATCGAAAAGTCAAAGAAAGAAAAAAACGAAAAGATTTTGATCTACACTCTTTTCAGTCTCTTGAAGATACTTCATCCTTTTACTCCCTTTATCACTGAAGAGATATATCAAAAGCTTCCTATCAAGAAAAAAGAGAGCTTAATGATAGAAAAATGGTAAATTATTTCCCTTTAATAGCAGCCGTTTTATTAGGCATCCTTCCAACCATTATCTGGCTTCTTTTTTTTCTTTCTAAAGACAAAAACCCGGAAAGCAAGAAAAAAATTATAGAGGTTTTTTTATACAGCATTCTCATTACCCTGATCGCTCTTTATTTCTTTAATTTTATAAATTATTATTTGCCCGCCTCTTTACTTTTTTATCTTTTTCTTAATGCTTTTTTAGAAGAAATCATTAAATTTTCAAGTTTCCGATTCTCTATTTTTAAACACCATGAACTTGATGAGCCAGTTGACTTTATGATTTATATGATTACCGCCGGTCTTGGTTTCGCCGCTATAGAAAATACTTTATACTCCTTCTCTTTTTCTTTGGAATATTTCAACATAGCATCTTTATTCCAAATAAATGCAGTTCGCTTCTTGGGAGCTAATTTTTTACATGCTTTAGTTTCGGCCATCTTGGGTTATTACTTAGCTCTTGCTTACGCTTTTTTAAAAAAGAAAAAAAGATATATAATAACCGGCTTTTTCTGGGCCACTTTCTTGCATTTTTCAACTCGATCTTCCCAAATTTCAATATTC
>PWQC01000002.1 GCA_003556925.1 Candidatus Nealsoniibacteriota bacterium
AGAAGATTTACTGTTTCCGGACTTCTTCGTTCTCTCGGAAGCAAGCAAGACGATTTATCTATCATGATAGATCTCTCTGACTATCGAGAGGTAACCGGTGTCAGGGAGGGTTCGCAGGTTGCCTTTGTTCAAATTGACGATAATTTTGAAGCCAAGATAGTAGCTGAAAATATTGAGAGAGAATTAGAAGAAGTAGTGAGAAGAAGAAGGGGAGAAGCAGAAGCGTCTTTCACAGTTATGACTTCCGACGCAGCTATCGATATGGCCAATCGAATTATGCTTATTCTTCAACTTGCTGTCTTGGCCTTTGCCAGTATCGCCGTTTTAGTGGGGGCAATTGGTATTATGAATAGTATGTATACAGCCGTAAAAGAAAGAACCAAAGAGATAGGAGTTTTAAAGGCGGTGGGAGCTAAAAGAAAAGATATTACTTCCATCTTTTTAATAGAATCAGGTATAATAGGTTTTGTAGGCGGAGTAATAGGTATTATTTTGGGGATAGGGGCGGCTAAGATGGGAGAATACTTCTTTGCTGACGCTCATCCTCTTATCTATATTCAAGCTCATATATCCTTCTCTTTAATTTTTTTTAGTCTCTTTTTCTCTTTTTTAATAGGCTGTTTAGCTGGCTTTTTTCCAGCTCGACAAGCGGCTAAAAAAGATCCGGTGGAAGCTCTAAGTTACGAATAAAAGGTTGCATTTTTATTTTTTTATGTTATTATTGTTTTAATGGAGAAGAGAAAACTGCTTATTATTTTAGTTATATTTTTAATTACCTTTAGCGTCGCATTTCCGGGTTTATTAAATAAAGGGATTAACTTTGTTAATCAATCTTTGAATACTAGTTTTTCTTCTATCCCTGAAATTCCTTTTAGGCTTGGCCTTGATTTACAGGGAGGTATTCATCTTGTTTATAAAGCTGATTTAACTGAAGTAGAACCAGAAAATCACCGAACAGCTATGGAGGGCTTAAGGGATATTATTGAAAGAAGAGTTGATCTTTTTGGTATTCAGGAGCCGGTTGTCCAGACCCAAGAGTTAGACGGGAGACATAGATTAATAGTGGAGCTCGCTGGAGTAAAAGAGCCGGCCGAGGCGATAAGATTAATAGGAGAGACTCCGTTTTTAGAATTTAAAAAAGAGAGACCGGAAGAAGAAAGAGAAGCTATCTTGGCAAAGATAGAAGAAGTTCAGGAAGCGGAAGAGGTGAATGAAGTAGATGATTGGCATCTAATCTTTGAAGATCCTTTTTATATCACTACCGGTTTGACCGGTCAGTATCTAAAAGGCGCCAGAGTGGAATTTGACCAGACCACTAATAGACCGGTTATTGCTCTTGATTTTGACG
This sequence comes from Candidatus Nealsoniibacteriota bacterium, assembly GCA_003556925.1. Taxonomy (GTDB): domain Bacteria; phylum Patescibacteriota; class Minisyncoccia; order Minisyncoccales; family GWA2-38-27; genus PWMZ01. Next base: position 1,349 of record PWQC01000002.1, read on the forward strand.
AAGAAGGGGGAGATCTTTTTGAAAAGATAACCGAAGAGAATGTAGGCAAGTCGATCGCTATCTATATTGACGAAGAGATTATCTCTTCCCCTGTTGTTCAAGAAAAAATTTCTGGAGGGAGTGCTCAAATTACCGGAGAGTTTTCTTCTCAAGAAGCAAGAGAGTTAGCCCGAAACTTAAACGCCGGTGCCTTACCAGTGCCGATAGAACTTATCTCTCAACAGTCAGTGGGTCCTTCTTTAGGGGCCCTCTCTTTAGAACAGAGCTTAAAGGCGGGTATTCTCGGATTTTTAGCCATCGTAGTTTTTATTATCGTTTTTTATAAGCTTTCTGGGTTTTTAGCTTCTTTAACTATGGTTTTTTATCTAGTCTTATTTTTAAGTATTATAAAGATAATTCCTATTACTTTGACCTTAGCCGGTATTGGAGGTATTATTCTTTCCATCGGAATGGCCGTTGATGCTAATATCTTGATATTCTCCAGGATGAAAGAAGAGATTAAACAAGGAAGAGACCTCTCTTATAGTATCGAGGAAGGGTTTAGAAGAAGTTGGCCCTCTATAAGAGATGGTAATTTAACTACTTTAATTGTGGCTATGATTCTTTTTTATTTCGGTACCAGCTTTATTCAAGGATTTGCCTTAGCTTTAAGCATTGGTATTGTTATTAGCGTTTTTTCCGCTGTCTTTGTTACTAAAACCCTCTTGAAGTTTTTAGCCAAGACTAATTTAAACAAGATTAAATGGATATGGATATAAGATTTACTAAATACAATCTGTTATTTTTAGCATTATCATTTGTTTTGATCTTTGCCGCTCTTTTTTCTATCTATAATTATGGTTTAAGATTAGGGATTGATTTTACCGGGGGAACATTAATAGAATTAGAATACGAGCAAGAAAAACCTTCTCACTCAGAAATTCAAAAGTCATTAGAGGGCTTGGGACTGGAAGAAGTGAGCGTTCAATCTATTGGAGAAAGAGGCATTCTTATTAGAACGGTTGTTGTTTCAGAGCCCCTTCATCAAAAGATTTTAACTAACTTAGAAAAGATGAACTACTCTTTTGAAGAGCAAAGATTTGAATCTATCGGGCCGGTTATTGGGAGGGAATTAAGGGAAAAAACAACCACGGTTGTCTTTTGGGCTCTTCTTTTAATGATTCTCTACATCACCCTTGCTTTTAGAAGAATGCAACGACCTTTAAGTTCGTGGCAGTATGGATTGATAAGTGTTTTTGCTCTATTCCATGATATCGCCATTCCCCTAGGAATCTTAACCTTTTTAAAGGTTGAGATGTCTATTCCTATTATTACCGCTCTTTTGGCGGTGGTTGGCTATTCAATCAACAACACGGTGGTTGTTTTTGATCGGATAAGAGAAAATCTCATTAACAGGGAATTAAACTTTAAAGAAATTGTCGATAAGAGTTTGAATCAGACCCTAGCCAGACAGATTAATACTTCTTTAACCACTCTTTTTGTGGTCGCAGCTGTCTTTTTTCTAGGAGGAGAGACCTTGAGATACTTTTCTTTAACCCTGATAATAGGTATTATTGCCGGGACTTATTCCTCTATTTTCTTAATTTCGTCTTTATTGGCAAATCTTGACAAATAGTTTTAAAAATGATTAAATATTAACATGAAATACAATTATTCTAAAATCTGCTCTTTTTTGTTAAAAGGATTGCCTGAGAGAACAAAACAAGTAATTATTAGAAGATTCGGTCTTGAGGGAGAAAAAGAATCATTAGCCTCTATTGGAGAAAGTCTCGGCATTACCAGAGAGAGGGTTCGCCAGATTGAGAGAGATGGCTTGTTAACGATTCAAGAAAAACAAGATCAAAAGATAACTGATTATTTTTCATCAAGCTTAGCCTCTTTTGGCGGGATTAAAGAAGAACAAGCTTTTGTTTCTTATTTAGGCGATCAGAAAAATCATATCTTTTTTCTTCTCTATCTTTGCAATGATATTAAGTTAAATCTGAAAGATAAAGATTTTTACGGTTTTTGGTATAGCAAGGATAAAGATATTAAAAAGATCAAAAAAAGAGTTAATGATATTCTTACTTTCTTAAAAAAAGAGGGGAGACCGGTAGATTTAGATAAAATTGAAACAAAAATAGAAAAATCATTTTTAGAATCTTATTTAGAACTTTCTCGCAAGATTAAAAAAGATCCAGAGGGAAGAGTTGGGTTGCTTAGCTGGCCGGAGGTTAATCCAAGAGGTGTTAAAGATAAGGCTTTTTTAATGCTTCAAAAGATGGGTAAGCCTCTTCATTTTGCTCAATTGGCCTCTTTAATAGAACACTCGCCCTTTAATCAATCAGGGGGTAAGGTTTATGTTACCACCGTTCATAACGAACTAATAAAAGATCAAAGATTTGTTTTGGTTGGAAGAGGCATCTACGCTTTAAAAGACTGGGGCTACCAACCGGGAGTGGTAAAAGATATTATTGCTGATACCTTAAAAGAGAAAGGACCCTTAAATAAAGACGAGATACTTGAGAGTGTTCTTCAGAAAAGATTTGTTCAGGAAAATACCGTCTATTTAAATCTTCAAGATAAAAAACATTTTCTCAGAGACGAAAAAGGAAGATATTTTGTTAATCGCATAAGAGAGGCATAATATTTCGATGTTTGACTTTGTTGATCCAGAGCAAATCAAGTTCTACTTAGAGACCTTTTTAAATATCTTTAAATCTTGGTTTTGGCTTTTGCTTCCTTTTATTTTTTGGAAGCCTTTTTCATTTTTATACCTCTACTGGAGAGGAGAAAGGTGGGACGACCAAAACCCTAAAATTGTCTTAGAGATAAGAATTCCTAAAGAGATCTTAAAGCCGATAAGAGCGATGGAGACTGTTTTATCGGGGCTTAATCAGATCTTATTTGACCCTCCCGATAGATGGGAAAAGTGGGTAGAAGGGAAGAGACAAGTTTACGCTACTTTAGAGATGGCCGCTATTGACGGCGTTCCTCATTTTTTTATTAGAATTCCTAAAAGCATTAAGGATTCTGTTGAGTCGATCATCTATTCTCAATTTCCCGAAGCCGAGATTACCGAAACACCGGATTACACCAAACTTGTCCCTCAAGATATTCCCAACAAAGATTGGGATCTTTGGGGAGATAACTATGTTCTTTTAAAAGAAGATGTCTATCCCATTAAGACTTATTCTAATTTTGAAACAGAGAGAGAAACTTTGGAAGAAAAAAAGATCGACCCGATGTCGGGTCTCTTAGAGGGGATGAACAAGACGGGAGAAGGAGAACAGATATGGATACAGATAAGGATTAGGCCAATAGAGGGCGATTGTTGGGAAGGGAAAGGGCAAGAGATAAGAGATAAGATGGCTCGAAGAACCAAAAAAGAAGTAAAAAACAAGCCTATTTTAAGCGAAGCGGCCGATCTGCTAATCAGTGGAACCGATCCTACCGGGCCGATTATAACTGGAGAAGACGAGGGAGTTATTCCTCCCGAAATGAAATTAACTCCCGGGGAGAGAGAGAGTTTAAAGGC
>PWQC01000014.1 GCA_003556925.1 Candidatus Nealsoniibacteriota bacterium
TCTTTATCTTTCTTTTTTTGCTCTTCTTTTTTTTAGGCATCGTCTTTGCCTTTATTACTTTTGTTTTTGAGCTTATTGCCGGTTTTTCTCCGGCGATTATCTTTTCTGTTATTTGAAATGTTTGACAGTAATTAAAATATTTGTTAAAGTCTATCCTGAGCAGTTAATGCTTATTTTATTTATTTTATGCCTACAATTAATCAATTAACCAAGAGACCAAGAAAAAAGGCGGGGAAAAAGTCTAAGATGCCCGGCCTAGCTTTTGGTTTTAATACCTTAAAGAACCGGCCTAAAAAATATTCCTCTCCCTTTAAGAGGGGGGTCTGTTTAAAGGTCTTTACCAGAACGCCTAAAAAACCGAACTCAGCCTTGAGAAAAGTAGCAAGAATTCGTTTAACCAACGGCATGGAAGTAACTGCCTATATCCCCGGAGAAGGTCATAATTTACAAGAACACTCTGTGGTTTTGCTTAGAGGGGGGAGGGTAAAAGATCTTCCCGGAGTAAGATATCATGTGGTTAGGGGAGTTTTAGATACAGGCGGAGTGGAAAACAGAAAACAAGAAAGAAGTAAATACGGTACCAAGAAAGACAAGAAATAATATGGCAAACAAGATTATTAAAAGAGAGATAAAACCCGATCCTCTTTATAACGACGTCCAAGTGGCAAAGTTTATTAATTACGTTATGAAGAAAGGAAAAAAAAGCATAGCACGAAAGATTGTTTATGATGCTTTTGATATAATAAAAGAGAAAACCAAAAAAGAGCCTTTGGATATTTTTAATATGGCCATCAATAATGCTTCTCCAAAAGTAGAAGTGAAGTCAAAGAGGGTGGGAGGGGCAACTTATCAAGTTCCGGTTGAAGTAAAGAGAGAAAGAGGTAATGTTTTAGCTTTTAGATGGATACTGGAGGCGGCCAGAAAAAAGAAAGGAAAGCCGATGAGAGAGAAATTAGCTGAAGAAGTTATTAATGTCTCCGAGAATACCGGGACGGTTATAAAGAAAAAAATAGATACTCAAAAGATGGCAGAAGCTAACAGGGCCTTTGCTCATTTTGCTTGGTAAAAAATATGCCCAGATTATATCCATTAAAAAAAATAAGAAATATCGGCATTATTGCTCATATCGATGCCGGGAAGACTACTTTTAGCGAGAGGATTCTTTTTTATAGCGGAATCTCTCACAAGATAGGAGAAGTTCATGACGGAGCGGCTATCATGGATTGGATGGAGCAAGAAAGAGAGAGGGGGATAACGATTACTTCTGCTGCTACTACTTGCTTCTGGACGCCTACCGATCAGGAAGAAAATAAACATAGAATTAACATTATAGATACTCCCGGCCATATTGATTTTACCGCTGAAGTCCAAAGGTCCTTGAGGGTTTTAGACGGAGCGGTAGTCGTTTTTGACGGAGTAGCCGGAGTAGAATCACAGTCAGAAACGGTTTGGCGACAAGCGGACAAATTTAATGTTCCCAGAATCTGTTTCATTAATAAGTTGGACAGAACCGGGGCTTCTTTTGAAAAGAGCTTGCAATCTATCTTTGAAAAACTTACCCCAAATGCAGTTGCTCTCCAAATTCCGATTGGACAAGAAGAAAATCTAAAGGGCATTATCGATCTTTTAAAGATGAAAGCGATTATCTTTGAGGGCGATTTCGGACAGAACATTAAAGAAGAAGAGATACCGGCTGATTTAAAAGAAGAAGCTGAAAAGTGGCGCCATATCGCCTTAGAAAAGATAGTATCTGAAGACGAATCTTTAATGGAAAAATATTTATCGGAAGAAGAGTTAGATCTGGAATCCTTGAAAAACTGCTTAAGAAAGGCGGTTTTAGCCAATAAATTAATTCCCGTTTTCGCCGGTACTGCTTTAAAAAACAAGGGAATCCAATTAGTTTTGGATGCTATCTGTTATTATCTACCCTCTCCTGTAGAAGTACCAGCTATCCAGGGTATCGACCCTAAAACAGAAGAGACTATTGAAAGAAAAGCAGACGACGATGAAAAATTTTGTGCTTTAGCCTTTAAAGTTGCCACTGATCCTTATGTAGGTACTTTAACTTTTTTTAGAGTCTATTCAGGAACCCTTCAGGCCGGCTCTTACGCCTATAATATTAATACTAATTATAGAGAGAGGATTAGTCGAATTTTAAGAATGCATTCGGCGGAGAGAGAAGAGGTGAAAGAAGTTTACGCCGGAGATATTGTCGCCACCGTTGGCCTTAAAAATACTCGGACAGGAAACACTCTTTGTGATGAAAAAGATCCAATTGTCTTAGAGACCATCTCTTTCCCTGAGCCGGTTATTGCTATTAAGATTGAACCTAAAACCAGAGAAGATCAGGAAAAGATGGGTATTGCCCTAAGAAGACTTTCTGATGAGGATCCAACCTTTAAGATTAAAACAGACATGGAGACTGGAGAGACAATAATCTCTGGAATGGGGGAGCTTCATCTTGATATCTTGGTGGATAGAATTAAGAGAGAGTTTAAAGTAGAGTGTTCTGTTGGCAGGCCTCAAGTAGCTTATAAAGAGACGATCCTTCAAGGGACCGAGGCAGAAGGAAAGTATGTCCGACAATCGGGTGGAAGAGGACAGTACGGACATGTTAAGCTTAGAATTAAGCCGAAGGAAAGAGGATCAGGATTTTCTTTTAAAGAAGAGATTAAAGGAGGGGCCATTCCTAAGGAATTTATTCCAGCGATAGAAAAAGGAATTAAAGAAGCGTTGACTAATGGTGTTTTGGCCGGCTATCCAATGGTTGATTTAGAGACTACACTCTATGACGGTTCTTATCATGAAGTTGATTCTTCTGAAAACGCTTTTAAGATAGCCGGTTCTATGGCCCTAAAAGAGGCAGTTAGAAACGCTAAACCGATTATATTAGAACCAATTATGAAGATAGAGGTAGTTATTCCGGAAGAATTCTTTGGAGACGTAGTGGGTGATTTGTCTTCTAAAAGAGGAAGAATAGAAGAGACCTTTGACCGCTTAAATATGAAGGTTATCTCTGTTCACGCTCCTTTGGCCGAGATGTTTGGCTTTGCCACTATCTTAAGGTCCTTGACCAAGGGGAGAGGAACATTTACTATGGAATTTGAAAACTTTGAACAAGTCCCAACTAATATTAGTCAAAGTATTATTGAAGGGAAAAAATGATTGACAAATTTTTAAAATTGATTAAAATTAACACATAATAAAAGTTTAAAGAAAAAATGTTAAGAGACTTCTCTTTTAACGTTGAATCTTTAAAAGTAATATGGCTGAAAAAGCAAAATTCGAAAGATCAAAAACACATGTTAATATTGGAACTATAGGTCACGTCGATCACGGAAAGACCACCTTAACTTCTGCTATTTTGCATGTGCTTAACAAAAAGGGGTTTAACGTAACAGAAAAAAACGTTGACCAAATTGATGCCTCTCCTGAAGAGAAGGAGAGAGGGGTAACAATCGCCGTTTCTCATCTGGAATATGAATCTGAAAAGAGGCATTATGCTCATATTGATTGTCCCGGTCATGCCGACTATATCAAAAATATGATTACCGGAGCAGCTCAAATGGATGGGGGAATTTTAGTGGTTTCGGCTCCCGATGGGCCAATGCCTCAAACTAGAGAGCATATTTTATTGGCTAGACAAGTGGGCCTTTCTTCTTTAGTTGTCTTTTTAAATAAATGTGACTTAGTCGATGACCCTGAGATTGTTGAATTAGTAGAATCTGAAGTTAGAGAGCTATTGAAAAAATATGAATATCCGGGAGACGAGATACCGATTATTAAGGGTTCAGCTGTTAAGGCCCTGGAAACTCAATCAGCTGACGATGAAGACGCAAAGCCGATCATGGAGTTGGTAGAAGCGATGGATAATTATATTCCTGATCCAGTCAGAGATGTTGACAAGCCTTTTTTAATGGCGATAGAGGACGTCTTTTCTATTGAAGGAAGGGGAACAGTGGCTACTGGTAGAATTGAAAGAGGAATTATTAACGCTCAGGAAGAGGTTGAGTTGGTCGGACTAAAAGACACGACTAAAACAACTGCCGTTAGCATTGAAATGTTTAACAAACTACTTGATCAAGGAACGGCCGGTGATAACGTAGGGATCTTATTAAGAGGCTTTAAGAAAGATGACATTGAGAGAGGGCAAGTGCTAGCTAAACCGGGTAGTGTTACTCCTCACACTGAATTTGAGGCGGAGATCTATGTTTTGACCAAAGAAGAAGGAGGAAGACATACACCTTTCTTTAAAGGTTATAAACCTCAATTTTACATTCGTACTACCGACGTTACCGGTGAAACTACTCTGCCAGAAGGAACAGAGATGGTTATGCCTGGAGACTCAGTAACTTTAGGAGTTAAACTTATTGTGCCCGTAGCCCTAGAAGAAGGTCAGAGATTTGCTGTTAGGGAAGGGGGGAGAACAGTAGGAGCCGGAGTAGTAACAAAGATAATTAAGTAGGAACGATTTTAAATGGCAGTTAAAAAAACAAAAGAGAAAGAGCAAAAGTCTAGTCTAAGGATAAAATTAAAGGCTTATGATTATAAGGTGATTGATAGTTCTGCCAGAAAGATTATTGAGACTATTCTTCGATATGGAGCTGAGGCTTTAGGTCCCGTTCCCTTACCAACCGAAGTTAAGAAATATACTGTCTTAAGATCTTCTTTTGTTCACAAAGACGCTCGAGAGCAATTTGAAATGAGAGTCCACAAGAGATTAATAGATATTCTCAATCACAATCCTAATGTAATTGATGCTCTTATGAATTTAACCTTGCCAGCCGGAGTTGATATCGAGATAAAGACTTAATATTAATTCTTACGAAGAA
>PWQC01000012.1 GCA_003556925.1 Candidatus Nealsoniibacteriota bacterium
AAAGAGATGGAGATAGTTGAAACAACTTATTATTAAAATAAAAATATATGAAAACTTTTCAAAAAGAAAACAGAAGACAAGGATATCTATTGGTGCTTTTTATTATCTTAATGGGAGCAACTTTCTATATTTTTTATACCGGCAGAGAAAAGCCAGGAGAAGTAGTGGTCTCCCCCACCATAGAACGTCCATTTAGAACCGTTAAGATAGATTTTGATTTTTTAGATAAGTTAGAGCAAGTAGACTTTACCGATTTCTCTAAAATAGCTGACTTTGAAGAAGTCCCAGGAAGAGAAAATCCTTTTGTCCAATATGACGCTGAAGAAGAAATAGAAGAAGACTAACTATATGAACCTTATTTCTCAGTTAGCTCAAAAAGGACTTTTGGAAAAAGAAAAGGTTAAGTCTTTATTAGAGGAGGCAGAGAAAAAAGGGAAAAGAGAAGAAGAGATCCTTTTAGAAAAAAAACTAGTCTCAGAAGACCTGCTTTTTAATTTTAAAAGCAGTCTTTTAAATATCCCCTTTAAGCCAATTTATATCGAAGATATCGCCTTAGAGGTTTTAGAGATAATTCCCGAAGAAGTAGCCAACAATTATAATATGATTGCTCTCTCTCAGGAAGGAAATAAGATAGAAGTGGGAATGGTCTATCCGGAAGACTTAAAGGCGAGAGAGGCGTTGGATTTTTTTGCTCGTCAAAAAAAGATTCAATACGAGATATTTCTCGTATCTCTTTCTGATTTTCGAGAGGTTTTAAAAAAGTACGGAAATCTAAAAAAAGAAGTGAGTCGGGCCCTAGGAGGGATAGATGGAAAAGAAGCCCTTTCTCCTAAGAAAGAAAAAGAAAAAGGGGAGATTAAAGAAGAAGCACCTATCTCTAAAACAGTCGACGTTATCTTTAAGCACGCGGTTGCCGGTAGTGCTTCCGATATTCATATTGAACCGGGGGAAGAAAAGTTGAGGGTCAGATTCAGAGTAGACGGTATCCTATATCCCAGTATCTTTCTTCCGATGAGACTTCACCCGGCTTTAGTCTCTAGAATCAAAATAATGTGCGGATTAAAGATAGATGAAACCAGAATCCCCCAAGATGGGAGACTTACTACTAATTTTGAGGGCAGGAAGATCGATTATCGTATCTCTACCTTTCCTACCACCTTAGGAGAAAAAGTGGTGATAAGAATTCTGGACAGCTCTGAGAAGGTAATGACCTTAGAAGAATTGGGAGTAAATGATTATAATTTTGAAATATTAAATAGGGCGATTAAAAAGCCCTATGGAATGATTTTGATTACCGGCCCGACCGGCTCGGGTAAGAGTACCACTCTCTATACTATTCTCAAAGAGATGAATATAAAGGGGACAAACATTATTACCTTAGAAGATCCGGTAGAGTATTTTATTGAAGGAATAAGTCAATCTCAAGTAAGGCCGGAAATCAACTACACCTTTGCTTCTGGTTTAAGAAGTATGCTAAGGCAGGACCCCGATGTTATTATGGTTGGAGAAATTAGAGATAAAGAGACTGCTTCTTTGGCTGTTAATGCCGCTCTGACCGGCCATGTTATGCTTTCTACTCTTCATACTAATGATGTTTTTGGTGTTGTTCCTAGGTTGGTTGATATGGAAGTTGAGCCCTTCTTAATCCCGGCTAGTTTAAACGTTGCCGTTGCTCAAAGGTTAGCTCGAAAATTATGTTATAGTTGTAGGCAGAAAGTGGCCAAGAACTCTGAAACAGAAAAGATGGTTTTAGAGGAGTTAGAGGACTTACCGTCGACCACCAAGGACAAGATTGATTTTTCTAAAACATATATCTGTCAAGCAACGGGATGTAAAAAGTGCGGAGGGAAGGGGTATTCTGGAAGAATTGGTGTTTTTGAGATTATCGAGATGACAAATCAACTAGCAGATGCTATTATTAAAGATTATAGTGAAGAAAAGGTTAGAGATGAAGCCGCTCGCCAAGGGACTATTACTATGAGACAAGACGGTTTATTAAAGGTTTTAAGAGGAATAACTTCTTACGAGGAGATAATAAGGTTAACAAAAGAAAATTAAATATGAAATCAATTTTATTAATAGAAGACGATTCTTTTTTATCAAATATTTATGTGATAAAGCTGGAGGAGGCCGGTTTTGAGGTGGATACTTTATTGGAAGGAGAAAGAGCAATAGAGACAATTAAAAACAAAAAGCCCGACTTAATTTTATTAGATATAGTGTTGCCCGACATTAGTGGTTGGGAGATCTTAGAAAAGATTAAAAACGACAGTGAAATTAAAAGCAAGGTTATTATTATCTCTAATCTGGGGCAGAAAGACGAAAAAGAAAAAGGAATGGAGTTGGGTGCAGATCATTATTTAGTTAAGGCTTATTACACCCCCACCGAATTAGTGGGAGAGATTAAAAAAATTATATGATAAAAAAACTTGTTGATATTGCCATAAAAGAAGGAGCGTCTGATCTCCATCTTATCTCCAATAGTCCTCCTGTTCTTAGGGTAAACAGGAGATTAAGTGCTCTTCATAAATTTGGAGAGATCTCCGAAGAGGAGGTCAAAGAGATGGCCTTTGAATTGCTTGGACCTGAGAGAAAAGAAAAACTTCTCAAAGAAAAAGATATTGATTTTAGCTATAACTTTGATGATAGAATAAGGTTTAGAATCAACATCTTTTTTCAAAAAGAAAAAATATCTTGTGCTCTTAGAATAATTGACCCGGATATTAAAGGAATCGACGATCTAAATCTTCCTCCTATCTTGCATGAATTAACTAATATGTCCCAGGGGTTTGTCTTGATAACCGGACCTTCTGGACACGGGAAATCGACCACTTTGGCTGCTTTAATTGATAAGATTAATCATATTAGATCAGAAAACATAATTACCATTGAAGATCCTATCGAATATATTTTTAGCCCCGACCAGTCTATTATCAGTCAAAGGGAGGTTGGACAGGATGCTGAAAGCTTTGCTAGGGCGCTTAAGGCAACCTTTAGGCAGGATCCTGATGTTATTATGGTGGGAGAGATGAGAGATCCTGAAACTATCTCTACCGCGATTACTGCCGCTGAAACAGGTCATCTGGTCTTTGCTACCCTTCACACTAATTCAGCCTATCAAAGCATTCATAGAATAGTTGATTCCTTTCCGGCTGGCCAGCAAAACCAAATTAGAGATCAGCTTTCCGGCTCTTTAGCGGCTATAGTTTCTCAGAGACTAGTTCCTCGAAATAAGGGAGGGCTGATCCCCGCTTGTGAAATAATGTTTAATAACCCAGCTGTTGCTAATTTAATAAGAGAAAACAAGATTCACGAGATACCGGTGGTTATTGAAACTTCTGGAGAAAGAGGTATGATATCTTTGAATAGATATTTAGCCAATTTAGTTAGATTAAAAGAGGTCTCTTTAGAAGCGGCTAAAAATTATTCACTACATTCAGAGGAATTAAAAAGCTTAATTAAATAAATGTTATGAAATTTAATTATCAAGTTAGAAAAAAAACAGGAGAGATAATGTCGGGTATTATTGAAGCCTCGGATAAAGAGTCAGCTTTTAGGGTTTTAAAATCAAAAGGATTCTATATTACCTTTTTGGAAAAACATAAAGAGCCGATCTATGCCAGAAAGATAAAGATCTTTGAAGGAATAAGCAAAAAAGAGATTGCCATCTTTTCCAGGCAGTTAGCTATTATGTTTAAGTCTAAGGTTCCTTTGGTGGAAACCTTGCAGACCTTGGCTAAACAGACAAAAAATGAGAACTTTCAAGAGATAATTTCAAAGATTGGCGACGATGTTCGGGCGGGTAGTAATCTTTCTCGTGCTTTCGCCAATTATCCTAAGTTGTTCTCTTCTTTCTATATCAATATGATTAAAGCAGGAGAAGCCTCCGGGACACTCGATGAAGTCTTTTTATACTTAGCCGACTATTTGGAAAGAAACAACAGATTAAGAGGAAAGATTAAGGCTGCTTTAACCTATCCCGCCTTTGTGGTGGTTGTTTTCGTGGCCGTGGTAACCTTAATTGTCGTCTATATTATTCCTCAGCTTACTTCTGTCTTCGGAGAAGAACAAGAACTGCCCGCTATTACTCGAATGGTTGTCTATCTCTCTGCCTTTGTCAGAGAAAAGGGCTGGATACTTCTTTTAGCTATTGTCGCCTTCATCTTGCTCTTATGGCAGCTAACAAAAACTTCTAAGGGTAAAAAAGTCTTTGATGAAGTAGTGCTTGGGATCCCCCTTATTAATACATTGTTAAGAAAGATCTACCTTACTCAATTTGCTTTGAATCTTTCTACTCTGATTTCGGGTGGGCTTTTATTAACCCAGTCTTTGGATATCACAGAAGACATTATCAATAATCACGTTTATAAAGAGATTATTAATAGAACCAAAAGAGAAGTTAAAAAAGGAGAGAATATGAGCTTTGTTTTAAGTAAATACCCGAAAGAGATATCCCCTCTCTTTGTCCAGATGATCATTGTTGGAGAGAAGACCGGTACTTTGGGGACTTCTTTACAAAACATCGTAAATTTTTATCAGGAAGACGTTGATAACAGCTTGACGGCGGCCGTTAAATTAATTGA
>PWQC01000040.1 GCA_003556925.1 Candidatus Nealsoniibacteriota bacterium
ATGTGGGTTCGAATCCCCCCCCCTCCGCCAGCTAGGAAATGTTTGTGGAGTTGATTGATTTTTGTTTCTTCCGATGGTAAATTAACATTGAGTTTAATGAGTCTTTTTTAAATAAGCATATGAAAAGAATATCTTTAGATGAATATTTTCTTAAAATCGCTATGGTGGTGGCCGAGAGGTCTACTTGTCTTAGGCATCATGTTGGAGCGGTGGCCGTTAAAGATAAGCATCTCTTATCTACCGGATATAACGGGGCGGCGGCCGGCTTAAAAGATTGTTTAGAGTTGGGTTGTTTAAGGGACGCAAAAAACATTCCTTCAGGAACCAGAATTGAAATTTGTCGGGCTATTCATGCTGAGCAAAACGTAGTCATTCAAGCCTCTTTGCATGGGGTGTCATTAGAAGGAGCTACTGTTTACTGTACTCATAATCCTTGTGCCTGGTGTGCCAAGGCTCTAGTTAACGCCAAGATTAAAAGATTCGTCAGCTTTGCCAATTACGCTGACAAGTCTTTTTTAGATCTCTTCAAAGAAGCTGGCGTAAGGGTTGACGTTTTAGAAAAACCTTCTTCTTCTATTAGTTTTTTAGAATAATATGTTTTTTGAATCAAAACAGTCAAAAGAAGTTGAGCGACGAGATTTTATAGAACAGGGAGCGGAAAGATTAAAAGAACTCTCTCCTTTTTTAAGAGAGTTATCTATGGAATTAAAGAAAAAAGGCTTTCCCGTTAATGATCAGGGACGATTAGAGGAAGGCTTTTTTAATTTTCCAAAAGAAGAGATTGAAAGAGACAAAAAGAGAGTTGAGCAGGCAGAAGAGAGCTTTTCTAAAAGGGATAATTCAATGGGGGAGTTATTAGAAGTAGTTAAAACTCTGGCTTTTAATAAGAGTTGGTTTTCAAAAAAATTTGTTGCCCTGAGAACCGCTCAATTTGATGACTATTTTAACGGAGTTGACGAGATTATTTTTGACGTTGAGAGTAAAGAGCCCTTGGCGGCGGTGGATGAAACTACGGATTTCCGACAAAAAATTGAACAGATGAAAAGAAAGATCGTTAAGGGAAGTGAAGTGAAATACGGCGTCTCTTTAGAAGATGGAATCAATCAAAAGTCATTGGATTACTTGCCCACTTTTATCATCTCTTTGAATTATGAAGAATTAATAGATCTATCTGATGCTTTGCTAAACGGAGAAAGATCCGATCTCTTAGAAAAAAAGGTAATTGGTTCTTTGAAAAACCAGAGTAGAGAATTCCAAGGAATAACTTCTTCAACGATGAAGCTGAACTATTTAAAGGCGGAAAAGATCTTTAATAAGATTAGTCTCTAGCCAGAGTGAGGGCAAAGACTTTTTCTGCTCCTTTTTCTTTTATCTTTTTGGCGAAGGAATCCATCTCTTCTGTAAAGACGTCATTAACTAGAAAGACCTTTTTATTAAAGAAGTTTCCGCTAATTTCTATCTTTAAGGCTTTGGCGATCTCTTTGGCGATCTCTTCTGCCGGATCGAATCCTATCTTCTTTTTCTCTTTCAGAGAACAGGGACAGAAAGTTAAGACAAAATCATTATTAACAGTTAATCTATTGCACAAATAAAGGTGGTTCGCTATAATAAAAGTAGCGACGAGAGAAAGGTCTTTGAAATAGTTTTTTCTTAATTGACTTATAATTTTTTTTATTATAAAATCATTGGAAGGAGCGGCAGCATAAAGAGCGTCGATAAATCTTTTTTCTTGACAAGAAGGACAGGTGTTCCCAGGCTTGGCGGGATGGCAGAAGGGACAGTATCTTTTATTTAAAATTTGGATTAATGAAAAGCAGTCATAACAGAGAAGGGTTCCTTCTTTTTTACAATTAAGACAAAAACGGGGAAAAAATAAATTTAATAAAAATTGTTTCATATCTCTTTATATGATACAATAAAAACAAATATGTTTAAAAGTAGATCAAAGAGTTTTTTAGGGATAGATATAGGAAACTATTCGATCAAAATTATTGAAATAGAAAAAAAGGGAAACTCTATTGAATTAAATAATTATGGAGAAAGTTTTTCCGAGACGCCGTTTGGCCCTTTTCAAAAAAAATCTTTCTCTTTTTCTAATGAAGAAGTAGCAGAAAGAATAAAAACAACCTGCCAAGAAGCAGAGATAAAAACTAAAAAGGTTAATTTTGCTATTCCGGATTTCTATACTTTTTTTACCTCTATCGATCTTCCTTTGATGGGGAAGACAGAATTGCCTCAAGCGATAGAGTACGAGATAAGACCCCATGTTCCCTTGCCCATCTCGGAGGTAACTTTAGACTGGAATGTTATAGAAGGAACAGTCGGTAAAACTCCTTTAAAAATATTAGTGGCGGCCGTGTCAAACGATATCGTAGAGCAATATAAAGAGATTGCCAAGCTCTCCGGCTTAACCCCCGAGTTATTAGAGCCAGAAGTTTTTTCTTTGGCCAGACTATTAAGAAAAGAAAGCGAAAAAGAAACGGTCGGTTTGGTTGAGATAGGAATTAAGAGTACCACTTGCACTATTGTTGAAAAAGGCCTGGTAAAGACAAGTCACAGCTTTAGTGTAGGAGGTAATGAATTGACTGAAGCATTGACAAGATCCTTAAATATTAACTATAATGAAGGCGAAAGAATCAAAAGAGAAAAAGGATTAACCGAATCACCAAACAGAGAAGCCCTTCTTCCTTTGGTAGATTCTATTATAGAGGAGATAAAAAAGGTTTTTAGAAATTATTATTCAGAGAAAGGGAGAGAAGTGGAAAGGGTTGTTTTGGCGGGTGGATCGATAGCGATGCCGGGGTTAAAGGATTATTTAAGCGAAAAGACGAAGAAAAAAATGGAAATTATTGATCCTTTTGCTGAGATAGTTTATCCTGATATTTTAAAACAAGAACTAAAAAAAAGAGGTCCTTTTTACGCCATCTCTTTAGGGGTGGCCTTGAAGGGCTTTGAAAAATAAAATATATGGCTATAGAAATTAAAAGTGAGAAAAAAGGAAAATTTAATTGGGCGACCCTTCTTTTTATTGTCTCTTTTTTAACTCTTCTCTTTTTTGCTGTTTCTTATTTCTTGATCTTGAGAAGCATTGAAGATGCTGAAGAAAACATTAAAGCGATAGAAGAGAGGATAGAAAGAGGAGAAGACGAAGAATTAAGAGAAAAACTTGATGAGGTTCGAGAGAGGATAAGAAAGGCTAAAGATATATTAGTTGGTGGTAACATATTAAAAGAGGACGGCTCTTTTGCCGAGCTTAAGCTTGAAGAGACATTTAATTTTTTGGCGGACAATGTCCATCCTGATATCTGGTTTACCTCTCTCTCTTTCGACGCTGAGAAAAACAGGGCAACTGTTCAGGGAGAAGCTCTTGACATGGTTAGCTTTAAACAGCAATTAGTTACATTAGAGAAAGAATTAAAAAATAAGTTTAATTTAACGGAGTACTCAATAATAGAAGATCAGAAAGTTAATTTTACTTTTGACTTTGTTGTTGATATTCAAAAAACAATATGAAGCGCTTATTTAGCATCTTACTTTTTTTCCTTATTATTATCCTAGCTTTCTATATCTGGTATCCAGAGTATCAAGAATACCAAGAAAAGAGAGAAGTTCTTGAAAGAGCAGAAGAGGCCCTGGAAAGACTAGAGAGTGCTTTAACCGAATTAAAAGAGACCGAAAGAGAATTAGGACAATATCAAGAGGCAGTTTCTAAACTTGAAGTCGCCCTGCCAAAAGAACCTTTGATTACCTTTTCAGTTTTAGACGTTCAAGTCTTTTTACGGGAAACTACCAAAGAGTATGGTCTTTTTTTAGGGTCGATTGAAACAGAAGAGATTGGCTCAGAAAGCATTATTATTGATCTTTCTTTAAGTGGCTCTTATAGGGAATTTTTTGCTTTTCTCTCTTTCCTGCAAAAGAATTATAAGATTTTTGAGATAGGAGACTTTTCTCTTTCAGTTGGAGAAGAGGAAGAAGATCTTTGGGATTTTGGGCTGACTCTAACCACTCATTCTCTTTCAGAAGAGGAAAAAGAGATGGAGATAGTTGAAACAACTTATTATTAAAATAAAAATATATGAAAACTTTTCAAAAAGAAAACAGAAGACAAGGATATCTATTGGTGCTTTTTATTATCTTAATGGGAGCAAC
>PWQC01000020.1 GCA_003556925.1 Candidatus Nealsoniibacteriota bacterium
ATATCTTGCCAAAACATCCGCTTGAATGGATTCCAAGGCAAATCCTATATGAGGAGGAGCATTAGTATAAGCAATACTGGTAGTGATATAGAATTTATTCATAAAACAACTGCCTCCTTTTCTTTTTTCTTCTGAAGAAACTCTTTAGTAAACTCGGCGATAATCCCTACCAAAGGGATAACCAAGATAGCCCCTAAAAGACCCCATAACAAAGATCCTGCCAAAAGAGCAATCAAGACTAAAGCCGGAGAGACTCCCACCGCCCTTTTCATTAAAACGGGCGTAAGGATGTTGCTTTCTACTTGTTGAATGATAATAAAAGCAATCAAAACAAAGGTTGCTTGGATAAAGTCAGTTGGAGCCAAGATTAAAAATAATATAATAGCGGTAATTAAGGGTCCGATATAAGGGATGAAGTTGAGTACGGCAGCTAAAAAAGCCAGGGTTAGAGCGTATTCAATACTGAAAATTAATAAGACGATATAGCTAATAATGCCCACAAAGATACAAGCGATAATTCTGGCTAAAAACCAGGCAGAAACCTTCTTTTGACATCTCTTCCACAGATCAAGCGCATAAGCTTCATGTTTTTTTGGGAAGAAGAGAACGATTCCTCTTTCAATGTTGTTTCCCTCCAGAGAAAGAAAAAAAGCAGTCGTAATAATAAAAAGCCCGGAAAGAACTCCGCCAAAAATAGCAAAGAGGAAAGAAAAGACATTTACTACCATTTTTTCCAAACTTCCTTGGAAGTTAGTTAATTCTTGCTGGGTCATCTCAAAGACCCCCAAATTCTGCAAAGGAGGGTATATCTTTTCAAAGTATTCAGGAACAATCTCTACAAATTCCTTTATCTCTAGAATAAAAAAAGGGACGATTAGATAGCCCAAATAACCTAAGATCCCGAAGAGGCCGCTATAAACCAAGATAGCTCCAAAAATTCTAGGAAGGCCATATCTCTTTAAATAAAGTATAATTGGTTCAAATAAAACGGAAATTATCAAAGCGAAAAGAACCCAGACAACAAGCTCTTTAATGTTGAAAAGAATATAGAAGACAATAATGGCTACAAAGACCTTTAAAATTGTTTCCCAAGATACGTCTAGTTTAGAATTCATAGTTTTAATATTTTTTCGAATTTCTTTTTATCTCTAAAGGGACCGACTAGAGAGAGATTAAGATTTGAAGATTTAAATATCTCTTTAGATGCCTTTAAAACATCTTCTCTGGAGACACTATCAATTTTATCATAAATCTGGTCAAGAGTTAATATCTTCTTTTTAGTTATCTCTTGGAGACCATAAAAGACGGCTTGACTGTCGGAAGTCTCCAACCCTAAAACCATTTTTCCTTTGAGATGCTTTTTCACTTTTTTTAATTCCGCTAAAGAGATTTTCTCTTTGGCAATCTTTTGGTATTCTTTCAGAATCGCCGAGACGGCTTTTTCTACTTTACTATTATCGACCCCCGCTTGAGTAACCAGATAACCGGTATCGCTATTTTTATCAAAATCAGTACGAAGATAGTAAGCCAATCCAAGCTCTTCTCGAACTCTGACAAAAAGACGAGAACTCATCATCCCTCCTAAAAGAGAAGCGGTTAAATCCAAAACATGTTTTTTGGGATGAAAGATGTCCCAAGCCCTAACTCCTAGACAAAAATGAGTTTGATCTGTCTTTCTATAACAAGAGAGAACAGCCGGCTTTTTTTGGTTTTCTTTCGTCTCTTCTTTTTTAATAGGCTCTTCTTTTTTTATTCCAGCAAACTTTCTCTCTATCTTTTTTCGGGCATTAGAAAAATTACCCGCCACCACAACAATTGTATTTTTAGCTGAATATTGAGTCTTAAAATAATTTAAAATGTCTTTTCTGGATATATTAACAACGCTTTCTTTAGTCCCGGAAATCAGCCTTCCGGCCGGTTGACCTTTGTAAAGAAGCTCTAACCATAGATCTTGAACATGATGAGAAGGATGATCAGCGTACATGTTTATCTCTTCTATAATGACATTTTTTTCTTTTTCAATCTCTTTTCTTTGAAAAAAAGAGTTTAGATAGATATCTGACATTATCTCTAAGGCTAAATCGAAATGAGATTTTTCCACTTTGGCAAAGTAACCGGTATATTCTTCTCCGGTAAAAGCATTATAAGTACCCCCAACCCTGTCTAAAGGTTCGGTTATTAAAAGATGATTAGGTCTCTTTTTTGTTCCTTTAAAGGTTAGATGTTCTAAGAGATGAGAAATGCCGTTAATTTGTTTTTCCTCATACTTTGAACCGGTAGCTGTCAAGACTAGGACAGTAGCCGTCCGACTGTTCTTTTGAGGGATCTCTACAATAGTTAACCCGTTAGGAAGAATTCTTTTATAAAACATTCTTTTAAATCCTTTATTTTCACTCTCTCTTGCTTCATCGTGTCGCGAGATCTGATAGTAACCGATTGATCTTTTAAAGAGTCGAAATCGATTGTAATAGCCCAGAAAACGCCTATCTCATCGGCTCTTCTATATCTTCGACCAATAGATCCCGTTTCGTCATAATAGACAGGAAAAGAGGCCAACTCTCGATAAACATCCTTCGCCTTTTCAACAACTTCTTCTTTATTTTTAACTAAAGGAAGGATAACCGCTTTAAAAGGAGTTATCTTTTTATCAAAAGCCAAGACAATCTCTTCTTCTTTTACGGCGTTTCCTTCTCTGCCACCTTTAATCTCTTGAAAGGCAGAGACCAAAAGAGCTAAAAAGAGCCTCTCTACTCCTACTGAGGTCTCTATTACATAAGGAAAATATTTTTCTTTTTTTTCTTGGTCGAAATATTTCAAATCTTTTCCAGAGTGCTTAGCGTGATTGGATAGATCCCAATCGCCTCTATTGTGAATCCCTTCAACCTCTTTCCAACCGAAAGGAAAACGATATTCAAGATCTATCTGTCTTTGAGCATAATGAGATCTCTCTTCTTTAGGGACTTCAACCATCCTTAGGTTCTCTCTCTTAACCCCCAAGCTTAAATACCATTCAATCCTTTTTTCTTTCCAATAATTAAAAAAACCATCAGCTTCTTTTGGGTGGCAAAACCACTGCATCTCCATCTGTTCAAATTCCCTGGTCCTGAAGATAAAATCTTTGGGATTGATTTCGTTCCTAAAAGCTTTTCCTATCTGAGTGATACCAAAGGGGACCTTCATTCTCATTGTTTGAAGAACGTTTTGAAAATTTAGATAGATCCCCTGACAAGTCTCTGCTCTTAAATAAGTTTGAGAGGCTTGGTCTTCAACGGGACCGACAAACGTCTTCATCATTAGATTGAATTTTCTAGAAGGAGTAAACTTCCCCTGACAATCAGGGCACTTTTCCCCAACAAAATCATCTCTAAAGCGACGATGACACTCTTTACATTCAACTAATTCATCGGCAAATCCAACTGTTAAATGGCCAGAAGCTTGCCAGACAATTGGATTCATTAATATACTCGAATCTAAGCCGACAATATTACCATTTTGACGCATTGCTTGCCACCAATATCTCTTAATATTATTCTTTAATTCAACTCCCAAGGGGCCAAAATCATAACAAGAGTTAAAGCCACCATAAATTTCGGAACTTGGAAAGACAAAGCCTTTTTTTTTGGAAAAAGATATTATCTTTTGAGTTAGATCTTTCATGCTATTGAACAGCCCCTTCTTGACCTCTTAATAAGGGATCATGGGGTAAGTTAGTTTCCACTTTAGGAGCAGTAACTTCTATCTCTTCTTTTGTCCAAGTATCAATTCCTGTTATCTTCGCCTGGTTAACAATAGGAAGAACTTGCCCAATTTGATTTATAGAAGGAGTTAAAGCAACTTGAAATGAGACACTAACCGGTCTTTTGTCTGCTTTTAGATTCCCAACTCTCCAGACAATCTCCCTGCTGTCGGAATCAAAAGTAATCTCGTCTTCTCTTCCTTCTGGGAAAAAGCTACCGGTTAATTCGACATTATTCGGTAAGATGGCTTTAACGGCCACGTCTCTTAAATCGTTATGAAAGTTCTTGGTTTGCCAATTAACGGTAAAGGTAGTTGTCTCTCCTGCTTGAAGAGGAAAGGGTCCTCTATTCCCAAAGACCTCATCGTTATAGAAGACCATTTGCTCAAAATCAACTTTAGTGTTGACTTTAACCGAAAATATTTCAGTCATCCTAGAAACGGAAACACTGTTCGTTAAGACACTTTCCCCTCTAATATCTTCGGCATCTTTAACTTCTACCCAAAACTCGACTAATCCTTCTTCCCCCTTATCTAAATATTCTAATTTTGAAATCTCTCTCCAATCCCACATTAAATCCGAATTAGATTGTCGACCATCCATAACCATAATAGAATCAGCATCAAAAAAACCTCCTTGTAACCGGCTAATCAAAGAGAGTCTGGAAAAGGGATCTTTCCCAATATTCCTGAAAAAGATTTCATAATGAAGCATTTCGCCCGGATTAGCGGTGTATTCGTCACGATTATTAACTCTTTGAAAGATATATAAATCGGGGTCAGAAATTTTCGTTCCCTTGGTTATCTCTTTTAAGACAACAAATTCCCCTTCTCTCCACAGACCTAAAGAGGCTTCAAAAAATTTATTTCCTTCTGCCTCTTCTTTAAATTCTCCTCTTATCTCTACTCTCCCTCCTTCAGTCCTGTTTAATAGAGGAATCACCCACTCATTATTTTCTACTCCCCTGGGATTGCTTTCTAAAAAAACGAAATTAGAAGGATAGTTAATCTGTATCTTTAAGTCAGATAAAGGATATTCAAGCCGGGAGAAATAATCAACGGAAAAATTAAAGACTCTTTCTACGGAAAGCTGGGAGGGAATTTCTATCTCGAAACTTATCGGCACAGATTTAATATTAGTGGAAAAGGAAGTGGAAGATTCGTAAAGAGCGCTGATATTTTTAGGTCGATAGGCCAAAGAGACCTCTGCTTTTTTAGCTTCATTCTCTTTTCCCACCAGTCTTCCGCTAAACTCTAGCGTTCTCTCTTCTCCGGGATAGATAGATCCTATCTCTATCTCATTTCTAAGCGAAAGATCCTCTCCTACTATGGTAAGACGAGGGAACTGGAAGATAAGAGTGGCATCATCTATTCTAATGTTGCCATTGTTTCTATATCTCACTTGATATTTGACTTCTTCAAATAGGTCTGCCTCCCTAACGGCCGTTATTTCTAATTTTATCGCCTCTTGAGAAAAAGGATTTCTTATCCAAAACCAGAGACCCAAAAGAGCCACTATTAAAAAAAGAAACAAGATGGTAACAAAAAGCTTTTTCATATATTTTTATAATATCATTTTTTCATTTTTTGGCAAATTAAATTATAAGAGATTTCTTTTAGTGATTTTTTTTCGTTTTCTCTTAAAGTATTAATAATATTTAAATTTTGACTTTCAAAGAGCCTCAAAGTATTGAGAGGGTAAAGACTAACCAGCTCTCCCGGAAAACACCCTTGATGACTTAATCCTTTTTCAAAAGAAAAGACGACCCTGCCTGATAATCTTTTTTGACAAACAGCACAATAACTTAAGTCGATCTTATAACCCAGTAAAGAGAGAAGATTCCATAGAAAATAATAATAAAGAAAAAAGGCCTTGCTATCTGAAAATTCTTTTTGATCAAGAAAGAGAAAAGAGTTTAAAACTAAAGACCAGATCTTTTCATCTCTTTCTGAGTATTTAATAAAAGAACAAGAGAGTTGCGATATCTTATAGGCAATAATAATTTTTTTAAAACTTTTCCTGATATTAGAAAAATTATTAATTAAAACAGCGTCTGTTAAAATTTTATGATTTTTTCCTTGAATGAAATCTATCTCAGAAAAATAGGGATATTGAACGAAAGAACGCAGTTTTGCTTTTTCTCTCCTAATCGCCTTACCGACAACATCTATCTTGCCAAACTCTTTACTGTAAAAAGAAATTATCTTATCTTGTTCTTTGAAATTATTAATTTTTAAAACAACAGCGCCCGTTCTATGCCTGACTGACATGTATTTTTAAGAATTGATCGTTAATCTTAACCTCTTCCCCTTCGTTTTCTTGAACGGCAATGTCTTCGGCTATTATCTCTTTTTTAATCAATTCTTTGCTCTCGATCAATAATTGATTAATCTCTGATGAACCAAAACAGTAGATCGATATCTTGTCTTCTGGTTTTAATTGAGCTTTTTTTCTTAAAAATTGAATCTGTCGGATAATTTCTCTTAAAACTCCTTCTTTTTCAAGTTCGGGAGTGATTTCCGGATTAAGATAGATATCCTCTTCCAAAGATTTGTCAACTGATATCTTTTTAACATTAATCTCTTCCTTTAAAATTTCCTGATATTCTAACGGGATATCTTTTTTTATCTTTAATTCCGAAAGAGGTTGCCTTGTTTTTATTTGTAAAGCCGCCCTTTGGGTCATCGCCTGACCGACCAATTCTCTCGTTATCTCCATCTTCTCTTCAATCTCTTGATTCGTTTCACCGGGTGACGGCCAGTCTTGTAAGTGAACAGATTCGGGCATCCCTTCTCTTTTCAAGAGAGCATATAATTCTTCGGCCAAAAAAGGAAGGATAGGAGCAATAAGCTTAACAAGTTCCAAAAGAATTTTGTAAAAAATAAATGGTTGTTCTTTTTGGATCCTCTTTCTTGATCTTCTTAGATACCAAAGAGAGAGATCGTTTATAAAGAAATCTTCAATTAATAAAGCAGCTGAGCAGGCATCATAACTATCCAGCGCCTCTGTTGTTTTTGAAATTAGATTATTTAATTTTGAAACAATCCACTTGTCTAAAATATTTTTAGTATCGCTTTCTTTTAGTTCTTCTTTTTTAACATGAGTGCTAAAAAAAACGAAAATATTTTTTAGAGTCATCAATTTTCTCTGATTTTCTTGAGCTTTCTGATAACCAAAGTTTAAATTTAAAGCAGGGTTCTGTTTGGCATAAACCCATCTTAAGGGATCGGCTCCTATCTCTTCTATTGCGTCTGAAAGCCAGATGGCATTTCCGGCTGATTTGTGCATCTCTTCCCCTTTTTCGTCTTTAACCAAAGCAAATCCGAAGATGGTTTTGGAGGGTTTTTCTTTTTCTAAAACAAAACTCATAACAATTAAAGAATAAAACCAATTCTTAAATTGTCCAGGAAAAGATTCACAGATTAAGTCGGCTGGAAACCATCTTTCCCATTCCTTTTTGTCTGAAAAATAATTCATGGTAGAAAAAGGAACAATACCCGCATCAAGCCAAGGATTACCTACGTCGGGAATACGAGAGATTAGTTTTTTGCAATTAGTACATTCAATCTTTACCTCATCCACCCAAGGCTTGTGAGGAGACTGATCTTCTTTCCATCCTTCAACCGTTTTTTCTCTTAACTCTTCTTTCGATCCAATTACTTCAAAATTACCGCAAGAACATTCAAAGATAGGGAGGGCTAACCCCCAATATCTTTTTTTAGAGATAAGCCAGTCATCCATATTTTTTAACCAATCTATCTCTCTCTCCAAGCCAAATTTAGGAATCCACTTTATATTTTTGGCCGTCTTCATCAGTTTTTTTCTTAATCTATCCATAGAGATATACCATTCAGGAACCAGACGGAAGATTAGTTCTGTTTTACAGCGCCAACAGACAGGATATCGATGCTTATATTCTTGTATCTTATATATTTTTTCTTTTAATCTTTCAAAGATCAAATCATTTACTTGATCTGCCCTCTTCCCTTTCAAAAAACCTGATTTATAACAACTCTCATCATCTAAGGGATTAATTAATTCTAATTTCAGCTCTTTGCTTAACTTAAAGTCTTCCTGTCCGCATCCGGGGGCAATATGAACCACGCCGGTTCCCTCCTCGGTGTTTATCTCTTTCCACAAAACAACCGGACGCTCTCCCTCTCCAAAGATGGATTGATACTTTAGCCCCTTTAGATCTTTTCCCAAAACCTCTTTCTCCACCCTTCCTTTAATTAATTCTCTCTTTTCTTTTAAAAGAATATATTTATTGCCTTGGTCAGAAATTATTAGATAAATCAAATCAGGATGAACGGCTAGGGCTGTGTTAGCCACCAGAGTCCAGGGTGTAGTGGTCCAAACCAGTAGATAGGTGTTTTCTTGGCCGATAATCTGACATTTTAAAAAAACCGACTGATGGGTTACCTCTTTATAAGCTTCGGTTAAGATTTCGTGCTGAGAGATAGAGCATCCGCAGCGCAGACACCAGGGAACCACATCATCTCCTTTATACAATAGATCGTCTTCTTTACACTTTTTCAGGAAAGCCCAAATGGCGTAATTGTTCTCTTCTGACATCGTGTAATAAGAATTGTCCCAATCCATCCACTGCCCCAATCTAATAGATTGTTCTGTCTGAATTTGAGAATATTTTATTACTCGATCTTTGCAATCTTGAATAAATCTTTCGACTCCATAGGCTTCTATGTCTTTCTTACTCTTAAAGCCCTTCTCTTTTTCCACCTCGACTTCAACCCAAAGGCCCTGACAATCAAAGCCATTTTGAAATCTTTGATTATATCCTTGCATCGCCTTGTATCTCTGAAAAAGATCTTTATAGGTTCTTCCCCAAGCATGATGAACCCCCATGGGATTATTGGCAGTAATAGGGCCATCCAAAAAAGACCAGTTCTTGTTATCTTTATTCTTTTCCCTTAGCTTCTGAAAAGTATTGTCTTTCTCCCAGAATTTTAATATCTCTTGCTCTTTTTCACTGAAATTCATGACTTAAAAATAGCATTTTTTGGTCGTTTTTGCAAATTTATGATATTATTAAGACATGAATGTTTTCAGTCAAAACAAGAAAGCTTATTTCAATTATATAATCTTAGAAAAGATGGAAGCGGGTTTAATTTTGACCGGACAGGAAGTAAAATCAATAAGACAAGGCAAAGCTAGCCTTGATGGAAGTTACGTTTTTTTAGAAGATCAAGAACCCTACCTGGTCAACGCTCACATCCCTGCTTATCAGCCTAAAAACGCCCCTAAAGAATACAACCCTAAAAGGGAAAGAAAGCTATTGTTAAATAAAAAAGAGATAAATTATTTAGTTGGAAAGACAAAAGAAAAAGGATTAGCCTTGATCCCCTTGAAAATATATAATAAAAGTGCTATGCTAAAGCTCGAATTAGGGATAGCAAAAGGAAAGAAAAAAGCTGACAAAAGAGAATCGATTAAAAAAAAGGATGTCGAAAGAGAAATAAGGCAGAATATGAAATCATGGGGATGAAAGTTTCGACGATGATCTTTGTTAAAACAGGGCAGTCCAGCTTCAGTATCTGGTTAAAAGACTGAAAAATTATAACTGCCAACTTATTTGGTAAACAACCAGCGTTAGCTGTTGCTTAACGCCATTTTGTCTCTGATTCTCAATAAGAGACAGAATGAAAAACATTGAGATAGATATTTTTTTCTGCTCAAAAAAAATATCGAAAGATTAGAGCAAAAGTAATAATTATTTTGCTTGTTTAAAGGTTATTACTCAACAAAACAAGATAAGCTGTAGAACTGTTTTAGTAAAATTATTGGACGAGGGTTCAATCTCTCCATCTCCACTTAATATTTTGAAGAAAAAAACATATATCAATCATCAAATAAGAGCTGAAGAGGTAAGAGTAATAGATAGCAAAGGATCACAACTAGGAGTAATCTCTTTAAAAGAGGCCCTTGAAAAAGCGAAAGAAGAAGACTTAGATTTAGTTCAAATAACCGACAAGGCGACTCCTCCTGTTTGTAAGCTAATCGATTATGGAAAATATCTCTATTGGCAGAATAAAAAGGAAAAAGAACACAAAAAACATTCAGGAGAGCTAAAGGGTATCAGACTAACTTTTAAAATGTCGGAACATGATATGAAAACAAAGGCCTTGGCTGCCAAGAAGTTTTTAGGAAAGGGAGATAAGATAAAAATAGAAGTAAAGTTAAGGGGAAGAGAAAAAGCGTTAAGAGGTTACGCTACCGAAAAACTCAAAAATTTTATTAATCAATTAAATGAATTAACCCCGGTTAAAACAGAGAGAGAGATAAAATCAGAAGCCCGAGGTTTAACCGTAATAATTACCCAAAACAAACAAGATGAAAACAAAAACTAGAAAATCAATTATCAAAAGATTCAAATTCACTAAAAATGGAAAGGTTTTGAGGCGAGCAACCGGGCAAAACCACTATAGAAGCAAAGAGACCGGAGAGAAAAAAAGACAGCAAAGAAAGTGGGTTCTTGTCCACAAGTCAGAAGTTAAAAAAATAAATAAAAACAAATGACTAGGATAAAACGAGGCGTTATGGCCAAAAAGAGAAAAAAGAATGTTTTAAAAAAAACAAAAGGTTTCAGATGGGGAAGAAGTAAAAAGTATAAGGCCGCTAAGGAGGCCCTCACCAGAGCCGGAGTCCACGCTTATAGAGACAGAAAAAAGAAAAAGAGAAATAATAGGGCGCTTTGGCAAATCAAAATAAGCGAAGCTTGCAAAAAAAACGACATCTCTTATAACAAATTTATCAATAAGCTTAAAAAAGAGAAGATTGAAATTGATCGAAAGATATTGGCTGATTTAATAGAAAATAACCCTAAAGTCTTTCAAGAAATTTTAAAAACTTAAACTTTTCTTAACGTTTAAAAGATCTTTTCTTTCCAATCCTCCTCTTCTTGCTTGAAAGACACCATATTTCATGTTTTTCAGCTGTTCTCTGTTATGAGCGTCTGAGTTAATAACCATCCTTACTCCCTTTTTTTTGGCTATTTCAATATATGCTGCTTTTAAGTCCAATCTTTTGGGAGTAGCATTTATCTCCAAAAGAGTATTAGTTTCCTTTGCTTTCTTTATTATCTTTTCGAAATTCATTAGACTCTCTGGCCTCTCTTGAATAAGTCGGCCACTCAGGTGAGAAATAATATTAACTAGTGGATTTTCCATCGCTTTGATGACTCTCTCGGTGATATCTTTATTTAGTTCTGAATGAATCCCGGCGATAACATAATCAAGTCTTCTTAAAAGATCATCATTGATATCTAAAGAACCATTGCTTAAAATATTTGCCTCACAACCATGCAAAATAAGGTAGCCCTTATCTTTCAATCTTTTAATACGCTCTGACTGTTCAAGTAATCTTTTTTCATCTAACCCGTTTGCTGCTTTTAAAAATTTAGTATGATCGGAAATACCCAGATAATGATAACCCATTTTTATGGCCTCTTCATACATCTCTTCTATTGTATTTTCTCCATCACTCCAGTTAGTGTGACAATGCAGATCTCCCTTAATATCTTTTAAAGAAATTAAACCTGGAATTATTCTTATTTCGTCTTCTCTCAGCTCAGGAGGAATCCATGGCAAATTAATTTTCTCGTATATCTCTTTTTCTGATTTTCCGGCTATCTGTTTTTTTCCCTTAAAAAGACCGTATTCATTAAGTTTAAGGCCCTTTCTTTTAGCCCTTTTCCTTAAAATAATATTATGATCTTTAGATCCGGTAAAATACTGCCAAGCAGCTCCATAACTCTTTAAAGGAACAATTCTTAAATCAACATTAATCTTTTCTTCGGTTCTGATAGAAGCTTTGGTTTCTCCTTTTCCCCATATTTTTTCCACTCCTTCTTGAGAGGTAAAAATTTCCATTGTTTTCAAAGGGTTTTTAGAGGCAGCCAATAAGTCAATATCTTTAACTGTTTCTTTTCTTCTCCTTAAAGAACCGGCCAAGTCTACTTTGAGAGTCTCTTTTTTTAAGGCAGAAATAATAGGACGGGCGATAGTCAGAGCATGAGAGAGTAAAAATCTTCCCTGATTAGTTTTTAAAAAACTTATTCCTTCCAAGATGTTTTTTTCCGTCTTAAGATCAAAGCCTTTGAGTCTTTTAATTTTTCCTTTCTTGGCGGCCTCTTCCAGCTCTTTCAAATCTTTAATTTGTAATTCTTGGTATAGTCTTTTTGCCCTTTTAACACCTATTCCTTGAATCGAAGTAATGGCGGTCAAATCTACGGGTATCTTCAATTTATTAAAATAGGCTATTTCCCCTGTTTTCAGGTATTCCTCTATCTTTAAGGCGATGTTTTTGCCGATGCCCGGCATCGCTTCTAACTTCTTCAAACCTCCTTCTTGATATACCTTTTTAATGTCTACCTGTAATTTTTCTAAAACATCTCCTGCCTTATAGTAAGCATAAGGCTTAAAGGAAATATTCTCTGCTCTTAAATATTTTGAAATCTGATAAAATATTTGAGCTAACTCTTTATTTTTCATCCGGATTAAATATTTTATGGTCCTTCAAAAAAATTCTATCTCTTATTGTGTATAGCAATCCGGTTGATAATAGACCCAAGAAACTAACTAAAATAAAGATCGCTTTAAAGCCAAGAATACTGGCGATTACTCCTCCAAAAGCAGCGGCAAAGGCGGCTGAAAGACCTATCACGGTGCTTTGAATGCTCCAAGTGAAAGCATACCAATTCTTATCAATATGTCTCGAGAACATACCAAGCCAAGCCGGAACGACAAAAGCCATCGCTATTCCTCTTACCGCTTCTAACAAAAAGATATGATAAATTTGAGTAGAAAAAAAATAACCAAGAGGAATAAGGTTGGCTACTATCATCCCTCCGATTAAACATTTAAAATCATCCTCTTCTCCTTTTTTCAAATCAAAGATATCAGCGATAAAGGGTTGACTTATCGATTTTACAAACCAATAAGTGGCAGCGACAAAACCAATTGTTCCTAAATTTCCACCCTCAATATTTTGAACTAAAAAGATGGCAAAAATTGGTCCCACTAACCCCCAACCGGCGTGAAGGAAAAAATCAGCGAAGATTAAAACCCCTGCTATTTTATTTATTCTCTTTAATTTGTCTTTCATTTTTAAAAATATTTTTAATCACGTTGAAAAATATATAAGTACCCAATTTAAACAGACAGACAATACCAAAAGCAGCTATAAACAACTCTGCACTCCTCAAAATAATGCTAAAGGTAACCCCTTGAATCGCTCCAAATCCCAAATAGCCAAAGATAAAGGTTTGAGCGGCCTCCAAAGAGCCGATACCGGCCGGAAGTGGGACTAGGTAAGAAAGATAGATAAAAAGCATAACCGATCCCGCAACTAAAAAACTTTTATTTTGAGTTAGGAAAAAAAGTAAAATTCCAGCCCTTAGAAAAATAACCAGATACCTCAGGAAGCTAACTAAACATATCTTCCAAAACAAGACGTCTTTGGGATTAAAAAAAGAAAAGATATCATGAGTAAAATTATAGGCAGAATCATTATTTTTTACTCCTAAAACTTTCAAAATAAGATTAATTAATCTTTCTTTTTTGTAAAGCTTAAAAAATAAAAACAAAAAGATTAAAACAGAAAAAAGAAATATTAATACTACTAAAATTTCTAGATATTTTAAAGGTAACGAAGACAATAAAACAAAAGAAAAGAGACCAAAAAGCAAAAAAACAAGCAAGGCAAAGAAGGAGAGAATTTTTTCGATAACTAAAACAGAAATATTTTTTCCCCAAGGAATAGAGAATTTGCTCTTTAGAGCGTAAGCCCTGACTCCTTCTCCTCCAATAAGAGCGACGGGAGTTAAATAAGTGAAAGAGAAGCCGGCGAAATAAATTTCAAGCAATTTTAAAAAGGGAAAATGATAATTTTGACTGGCAAGAATAAGTTGCCATTTAAAAGCTCCAATAATCCAAATTAAAAGACTTAAAAGGACCAGAACAAATCCTTGATAGCTTAAAAAAATATTGAAAGCATTTCTTATCTCTTGCCAACCGGTCCATTTAACAACAACGAAAAAAATAAAAAACGCAATCAAAAAGGAAAAGACAACCGTGCCTATTTTTTTCATAGATCCACTATAACAAAAAAGTGATTAAAGATCAAAATTAATACTGCATGGGCATCTGAGGAGGAGCAGGAGATTCTTTTTCTTCAGGTATCTCTACCACCACACACTCGGTTGTCAAGAAAATAGCAGCTGCTGAGGCGGCATTTTGCAAGGTTAATCTAACCACCTTGGCAGGATCAACAATTCCAGCTTCCATTAAATCCTCATATTCCATCTTTTGAGCGTTAAAGCCAAAATTTCCCTCTCCTTCTTTTACTTTTTGAGCTACAACAGCTCCATCTATAGCCGCATTTTGAGCTATCTGCCTAATGGGTTCTTCCAAGGCTCTTTTAAGAATATTTATTCCGGTTATCTCTTCTTCCTCTCCCTTTAAAGAATCCAATGACAAGCTAGCCCTTAACAAAGAGACGCCACCACCAACCACAATTCCTTCTTCAACCGCCGCTTTAGTCGCCGCTAAGGCGTCTTCTGTTTTATGCTGCCTCGCTTTTTGTTCTATCTCCGTAGCGGCACCTACCTTTAAAACAGCTACTCCCCCAGAGAGTTTAGCTAATCTTTCTTGTAACTTTTCTTTGTCAAAATCAGAATCAACCGCCTCAATCTCTTTTTTAATCTGACTTATTCTAGAATCAATCTCTTCTTTTTTCCCTTTTCCTTCAATAATAGTAGTATTCTCTTTTTTAGCCACTATCTTTCTGGCAGATCCTAAGACATCTAAATCAACACTGTCCAATTTCATACCAGTCGCCTCTGAAACTACTTTTCCTCCGGTAACAGTCGCTATGTCTTCTAACATCTCTTGCTTCCTATCACCAAAACCGGGTGCTTTAATAGCCAATGTATTAAAGGCTCCTCTTAATTTATTAAGCACTAAAGTAGCCAAGGCTTCTCCTTCTATGTCTTCAGCAATAAGCACCAACTCTTTCTTTCCCGCTTGATTAATCTTTTCCAATAGAGGAAGGATCTCACTCAAGGCGGATATCTTTTTATCAGTAATAAGAAGATAGGCATCTTCATAAACGGCCTCCATTCTTTCCGGGTCGGTTACCATATAAGGAGATACAAAACCCTGATCAAGCTGAAGACCTTTAACTACTTCTTTTTCCAAATCAAATCCCTTGGACTCTTCTACGGTAATAACCCCATCTTTACCTATCTCTGACATAGCGTTTGCTATTAAATCTCCTATCTCTTTACTCTCGGCCGAAATGGCAGCCACTTGAGCCATCTCTTCTTTGGTATTAATCTCTTTGGCGGTCTTTTTCAGTTCTTCGATAACATGCTTAACTCCTTGTTCAATTCCTTTTTTAAGGGCTAAGGGATTGGCTCCGGCAGCCACGTTTTTTAAGCCTTCGGCAATAATGGCTTGGGCAAGAATAGAAGCAGTAGTGGTTCCATCTCCTGAAGCATCATTTG
>PWQC01000016.1 GCA_003556925.1 Candidatus Nealsoniibacteriota bacterium
CGATGAAGCATCGTTCTAGTCGCCCCTTGAGATCTGTTCATTATCTTAGCTATCTCTTTGTGAGAAAGTCCTTCGATATAGTGCCAGATAATAACATCTTGATAATCCTGGTTCAACTCTTTAATAGCGAAAGTAACTTGCCGAAAGTCTGAATCAAAAGCCACCTTGTCTTCTAAGGTAGGACCCTGGTCTATTAAGACAAGGTTCTCAAGCGGGGTTGTCCGTGTCCTATCCTTCTGCTTATAATAATCAATAACTAAGTTCCTCGCTATCTGATAGAGAAAGGCTCTTGGGTTCTCAATCTCTCTTTCAAAGTGAGTATTGTCCCGATTAAAAGCCTTCCAAGCCTTTAAAAAGGTCTCAGAACAGAGATCCTGGGCCGTTTCTTCTGAATTGACCTTAAAATAGATGAACCTGTATATCTTATCTAGGTTCTTATCATATATCTTGCTAAATTTTCGGTGTAGATTACTCATTGATTAATGGGACATTGGGGTGACATTATATAGATATCTTTTGTCCTATCTATTAAGGGCATAAAAAGTTTCGTTATTGCTACCAATTCTCTTAATAATCCCTTTTTCTATTAAATCATTAAAATCTCTTCTAATGGTTCTTTTAGAAACCTTGGGTAAGATTTCAACGATATCTTTTACTTGTATCTTTTCTTTGTTTTTCAAGACCTCAATAATCTTTTCTTTTCTTGAGTCAAGCTTTTTAAGGGCCGGCTCTTCTCTCTTGACCTCTTTTGTTTCAAAAACGATCTCTTTTATCTCCCCCTTGATTGATAGATCAACCTTCTGATACTTTTCTTGCAACTCCAGAACCTCAAAATAACTCACCCAGTTTTGATACTTAACTATCTCTAATTGGCTTAATAAAGTATCTATATTCTTTTGAATCTCAAAGAGAGAGTGATGATATCTTGCTGTCTGATTTTCAGCGAAAGAGCCGGGATTATTAGCAGTCAATCTCTCTTTTAAAAGATAATTATCTAAAAGATCATTAGCTTTCTCTCTTAATTTATACCTTAAGGGCTCCTTTTTAGGAAAAAGCAAAGTAAGCTGATAGAGATGTTTAGTTGCTTCTATTAAAAAACCCTTTTCCATTACTATGTTATAATACAAAAAAGATATTTTTACAAGCTGATCTTAAACTCACTCAACTCTTTTTCTTCCATAATTGATTCCTCTACAAAGCGAGCGGAAAAGCTCTCTTTCAACTCTTTAATGATTCTCTCTATCTTTTCTCTATCTCCTTGGAAAAAGGTCTCTACCCGACCATCTTGAAGATTTTTTACCCAGCCCTTCAAACCTAAAAGATCGGCTTTCTTTTTAGCAACAAATCTAAATCCTACTCCCTGAACTTCACCCGAGAATAAAGCTTTATAAGCTGCCATAAATTAAAGAAGAATACTGTTTTAAATTTTCCAGTTGTTCTTCTTCTAATTCCAGGGATTGACTAATTCCCCTTTCAATTAAATCTCTTGAGATAGAGACTTCATCTCCGGGATGAAGATCATTATAATCCATTCTCTTTTGGACAAAGTCTTCAATATATATCTTTTGTTCCGAACTTAACGAAAGATCATCTGTCTCTAAATAATCGCTTAAAGATCTTCTAGCTAAATGAGTCAGCCCTTCTCCTTCTTTAACTATTTGAATAAAATCTTCGCTCTCTTCTATTACCGGCTTCTCTGTCATTGATTCTCCAGGCAGAGACAATAAGCTTGCTTGGAGAAAATCTTTTTCAGGCAACGACTGATAAACAAAGAGGAAAGCAAAAAAAACTAAAGAAAAAGACAGAAGATAAAAGAAGAAATGATATCTTTCTTGAATTTTTATCATACTCTTAGATTATATAATAAATAAAGAGAATTACAACCCATAAAAAAACCCGCCCAGATTAAAAGACGCATGGTCGAGCCATGACTGAGAGCGCTATACGCAAACACATCAGACAGGTCTGATGTGTTTGATTTACAGTGGGCTTTGGACAATGTTACCTGTCCTGAGTCCGTCGAAGGAGAACCGCTATCCAAGCGAGTTTATGTGCCATTTAGCCCGCTTTAATTACTTATTTATATCTCAAATCTTTATATACCTCGTCGCCCGCCCTTGTCCGATGCGTCTAATTTTCCCAAGCTCAACAAGCCGACTCAATGCTTGTCGCACCGTCGGCATAACTATTTTGGTTGCCTTCACAACTTCGGCCGGAGTTGTTTCTCCAATTTTGGAAATGTATTTCCAGACCTCATATTGCTTTAGTGAAAGGATGTCCTCAATTTTTTCTTCTTGGAGATAAGTCAGAGCTTTATCGGCCTGCTCTTTTATTACTGACAGGAAAAAGTTTAGCCATGGAATTATTGTTTCATTTTTTGTTTTACCCTCCGTCGCTAAAGCTTTGGCAGGCAAGAAAGTTTCCTGTGATTTCCTTAAGGCAATATAATATTCGTCTTTGCGTTTTTCTATCAGCTGTTCATGCGAAACATATTGCACAAATGAATATCCTGTTTGTAAAAGCAATAGATTTGTAAACACGCGCGAAAGACGCCCATTGCCATCCTCAAATGGGTGAATCTTTAAAAATTCAATAATAAAGTTGGAAATAACAAGCAATGGGTGAAATCTGTTTTCTTCCAAGGCTTCTGCAGTCCAATCGACCAACTCATGCATTTCTTTTGGAGTTAAATACGCCCTTGTGGTTTCAAACATTATTTTAGCCACTTTCCCGCCCTTACCCAACACGCCCACAATATTTTCCTTTTGCTTATATCTGCCTCGCTGAGTTTCATCTTTTGTAGAATATTTAAGTAATCCTTTGTGTAACGATAAAATTAAACTCTCGCACAAAGGCAAAGTTTGATAGTGGTCAAACACATTTTGCAAAGTTTCTAAATATCCCTGAACTTCCTGTGAATCGCGGTCTGCAAATTTTGAAACCGAAAGTCCACGCATTATCTTCTCAACTTCTGCGTCGTTTAACTTTCCTCCTTCAATACGAGTTGATGCTCCGGCTGAAGTAATCAGTGTTGATTGCTTTAAACTGGTTATAGCCTGCGGGCTCATTCGTAACGTTGCCCTGAATTGTCCTTTAACCTCGTCTATGGCAGCTAAAATTGACACGATATGAGATTCGGGATTTTTAATTCTGTGATCAAATTTTGTTGTAATTTCATTCATAATTTTAATGTTATTTACCGTATATCTGATTATATCAGATTATATCAGAAAAACAAGCCCTAGTGTTGTACAATACAAAACGAGCATGAAATAGCATCGGTTTCTAACGCAAAACGAGCCTGAATCAGGCCCGTTGCGCGATAAGGCGCGAACCGTTATCATTGTAGGTATATGACAATAACGATGAACGATTCACGCATAATAAGTATTGCACCAATTAAAGAATTTTTGAAGATTAATTCAAAAATCAAGTTTAAAGCACTGTCCAAAAAAGAAAAGTATGAATGGGTTAATGGCACTTTGACAAAGTTCAATTACTTCAGATTAAAAAAGAAAGACAAAGGTGTTGTTCTAAGATGACCGGATTGTCCAAGTCTCAAATAGACAGGCTCGTTTCCAGAAAAAGAAAGACCGGAAAAGTATGGTTGAGTTCAACCAAAAGACACAGCTTTCCAAAGAAATACTCCTGTTCCGATATTGCCAGACTGATAGAAACGGACAATCTTCATCTCCTCCTTTCCGGGCCAGTAATTAAGAAAATTCTAAAGAGAGAATATGACACTTTTGACAAATCAGAATTCAAAGGATATTGCCGAGGTTTCTACTTCCCACATTTACAATCTAAGGAAAACTAGACAGTATGGTTCCCATTCTTTGACCGTTAAAAAACCTCTTCAAGAAAGATTCCCATTGGAGAAAGAAAGAAACCAGAGCCCCAAGGAAAACCCGGCTTTTTAAGGGTAGGCTCATTTCATCAGGGAGATTTAGAGAAGAAAAAAGGAGTCTATCACATCAATATTACAGATGAAGTCACTCA
>PWQC01000003.1 GCA_003556925.1 Candidatus Nealsoniibacteriota bacterium
AGGTTTTTCTCTATGGAATGCTTATCGCCTTAATTGCTCTCTACTTTCTTCTTTTCCTCAACCCTTATCTAACCAGTCTATTATTCGCTATTGTATTTTTGGCTTTCGCGGAAGAGATAATTAAATTTTTAGCTTTTCGTCTTTCCGTTTTTAAGCATCATGAATTAGACGAGCCAGTCGATTTTATGATCTATATGATTACCGCCGCCTTGGGATTTGCCGCCGTAGAAAATGCTTTATACTCTTTCACTGGTTTCCTCATAATGCCTAAGATAGCTCCTATGTTTGGGCTTAACGTAATTCGTTTTCTAGGGGCTACTTTTATGCACGCCTTGGTCTCCGGGATCTTGGGTTACTACCTCGCTCTCTCTCACGCTTTTTTAAAAAAGAAGATAAGATTTGTAGTAACAGGCTTTTTTTTAGCCACCCTCTTGCACGTTTTCTTTAATTTAATTATAATAGAGATAGAAAAAGCAAGTGAAAGAGGCCATCTCGCCATCTATCTTGGTCTGTTCTTATTGCTAATGATCGGTATGTTCGTTTTTGTCTTGAGTCGTTTTAAAAAATTAAAAAAAATAAAAAGTATATGTCAAATGAATTCTTAGATAAAATTAGAGAGGGAGCAGGAGATGGCTTCAAAAAGACAACCATAGAAGAAGAAAAAAAACCATGGCCAAAACAGAATGGTCAGCCGGCTATGGATATGTATCAAAAGGGATCATATCTAATTCTTCAAGCCGCTTTAGCTGGAATAGAGGTTAGCGATGTCGAGATCAGCGTAGAAAATGATATCTTTCGTATGGAGGGAAAAAGAGAAAATCCCGCCAAACAAGCAGATAAGTTTTTTTTAGAAGAATGTTTTTGGGGAAGCTTTTCTCGAGAGATTATCCTTCCTGTTGAGGTAGACGCCTCCAGAACAGAAGCAGAGATCAAAAGTGGCGTTCTAATAATAACCATTCCCATCATTGAAAAGGGGAAGCAAAAGATTAAAATTAAAGAATAAAACAAAACAACCTCAATCGAGGTTGTTTTTTTGTGGGCAGGGTGGGATTCGAACCCACAAGCTTTGCAGCACTAGCTCCTAAGGCTAACGTGTTTACCAGTTTCACCACCTGCCCTATAAACTACAACTCTACTTCTATTAGTCCGGCAATAATATTAACTACTCCTCTAGCCAACAGAGACAGAACAACCGCCAAAATAGAATAAAGAATATTCTGCTTTCCTTTAGCTGTTTTATCGGGATCTCCTCCCGAAAACAAAAAGTTATAAGCGGCCAAAAGAATAAAAAAGACAGCAGAAGCCATTAAAAGCCAGAAGACGAATTCGGTAATATTACCGATTATCCCGAACAAAGCTCTTCCGGGAATATCTCCGTTATCTTGAGCCGAAACAGACAAAACAGGAACAAGCAAGAAAAGAGAAGTAAGTAGAAACCTTTTCATGTTTCTATTATAATTCTTTTAACAAAAAAAGCAATCCCTGAAAAGAATTGCTTTTTTATCTTAATAGACAATCAGAGACTAAGCAAGAAAAAGACTAGTAGCGGCTCCTGCACCACCAATCTCTATATCCATAAAG
This sequence comes from Candidatus Nealsoniibacteriota bacterium, assembly GCA_003556925.1. Lineage (GTDB taxonomy): Bacteria > Patescibacteriota > Minisyncoccia > Minisyncoccales > GWA2-38-27 > PWMZ01. The sequence continues at coordinate 1,582 of PWQC01000003.1, forward strand.
TTAGCCACTATTCTTGGTAAGCCAGCAGCAATCAAAGCGACCACGACTGCGACGATCGCGTAGATAACCACCTTCCTGGCCTTTTTAATCTTGTCATCATCACCGGCGGCGGTAAGAAAGAGATAAGCGGCGAAGATAACAAAAGCGGTAGTTAAAAGAATCAATAAGACAAATAAGACGTCAGTAACTCTAACTATCGCCTGTAAAAACCCATCTAATCCATCAACTCTTGGAGTTTCACCATAGTCATCAGGCCACTCCACTCCAAAAATCATAAGAGGGGAAACTACTAAAGTCAACACTGTTAAGGTTAATATAATTTTTTTCATATTATTTTGAAATTCGATATAATCGACCTTTGGTTCATTGTATCATTATTATGCTAAATATCAATATCAACAAGCAATCGATCGTCTGTACTTTCAAGCTCTATTTCTTCATCTAAAACTAAATTAGTTATAATCGCGGCGAATCCTCCGGCGAAGAGAGCCACTACTACCGCCACTGCCGCGTAGATAAGTATATTTTTGGCTTTCTTGATTGAATCAGCGTCCCCTCCGGCCATCAAAAAAAGATAAGAAGAGTAAAGAACAAAGATTACCGTCAAAAGCATTAATAAGATAAACATAGCCCTGGCAATATTAGCCACGGCCTTATAAAGACCTTCTTTACCTTCAATCCCGGGGATATCTAACTCTAACGGATTGTCGGCCAAAACCAACAAGGGAGAAGAAAAGATGATCAAGCTTAGTAAAATTAAGATAATTTTTTTCATATTTTATAATTAAACTTCAATAAGTTCGGGAAGCTCTCCGTTATATCCACCTCCGTTTCCACCGTTGTCATCAAGAACAAACCCCCTTATAATCGCGGTAAAGCCACCGGCAAAGAGGGCCACTACCACTGCAACGATAGCATAGATAAGTACCTTCCTGGCCTTTTTAATCTTGTCATCATCACCGACAGCGGTAAGAAAGAGATAAGCGGCGTAGATAACAAAGATTACCGTCAAAAGCATTAATAAGACAAACATAACATTGGCCACTCTCACCATAGCATTTAAGAAATCATCTGTACTCCCAATTCCGGGAAGACCTAAATCCATATCTACCTCGTTAAGGGCCAAAGAGGACAAAGGAAAGGAGAAGAGAAGTAAAAGTAAAAAGAATTTTTTCATATTATTTTTTATTTCTAACAATAGACCTTTCAATAATTGTAACATTTTCTTCTTCAACGTCAACTATTCCTTTTATTACTTCATAGAGAGCGCGAGCCGATAAGACGATGAGAAGACCGATGGCCGTCCACTTCAAGATATTCTTGGCGTTTTTAACCTTTTCCGGATCGCCCCCCGCTTGAAAGAGTTGAAAGGCGGCAATCAGAATCATAAGGGGGACCAGCGAAAGAGCCAGCCAAAAAACAAAAGTACCAACGGCACTAAAGAGACCTCCAAAAGTATCATGTTTCAAGGGGTTTTCGAGGACAACTTGTTGAGCAAAGACGGATGAACCAGCTGTTAAAAGAGAGATTACTAATATTATTTTTTTAAACATATTTAACTTTTTTCCATTAAGAGACCATAGTGATATCTCCCCGCCTCAATCTCTTTCTCTTTTTTAAAGCCCTTCGCCATTGCTTCTAATTTTTCCAAAGATATCTTTTCTTCTGGCCCTTGGGTAGCCCCTTCCTGCCACTCAACTATTAAGAGCCTTCCGCCTCTTCTTAAAACTCTCTTTGCCTCTTCTATTATCTTTTCCGGCTCTTCTGCTTGGAAAAGAGTATTGATTATAAGGACAAGGTCAAGAGAAGAGTCTTCTATCTTGGAAGATCCAAGCACTTCTAAATCACACTTGTGAAATCTGAGATTAGAGAGATTTGCGGATCTGCTCTTTAAAACATTTAACGGCTCTTCTTGAATATCAAAGGCAAAGACAAAGCCATTTTCTAATTTTTCGGCCAAAGGAATGGTGAACCCCCCCGAACCGCAACCAAAATCAGCTGCTCTTTCATCGCCTTTAAGGCCTATCTTTTTTAATATCTCTTCAGGGTTTAAAAACATATTAGACGCAAATTATAGAGGCTATCTTATCTTTTTCGGCCATTTTCATTATTCTTACTCCTTGGGTTGCTCTCTTTAGTTTTGCAATGGTATTTATCTTTGTTTTAATAATGTGACCTTTTTGAGAAACAACTATTAAATCTTCTTCTTCCCCGCTCAAAACAACAGAAGCAACTATATGACCAGTCTTTTCGGTAACGTTGGCTGTCTTTATTCCCGTCCCGCCTCTTGACTGCTAACGTTACC
>PWQC01000010.1 GCA_003556925.1 Candidatus Nealsoniibacteriota bacterium
AATATAGAGGCAGCAATAAAGATTATAGAAGGAACGGCTAAAAATATGGGAATTGAGATTGAGACATGAAAAAAGGCAGTTTCATAGTTTTAGAGGGAATAGATGGATCGGGCAAGGCGACTCAAGCAAAACTACTGGTTAAATATCTTAAAAAAAATGGGTTCAAGGTAAAAACTATTGACTTTCCCCAATATGGAACAAAGTCGGCCGGCTTGATTGAAGAATATCTTACCGGTAAGTATGGGAAAATAGATGCTTACAAGGCTTCTATTTTTTATGCCGTTGATCGCTATGATGCTTCTTTTAAAATTAAAAAGTGGCTTAAGGAAGGAAACATTGTTATCTCCGATAGATATATTAGCTCTAATGCCGGTCATCAGGGCGGTAAATTAAACAAAAAAGAGAGAAAAAAATACTTTAATTGGCTTTATAATTTAGAATACGGACTTTTTGAGATCCCCAAACCAAAACTTACTATTATCTTGAAAACTTCTCCAAAGCTATCTTATCAGATGTCTGCTCAGGCATCTGAAAGGAAAAAGATATACCTAGGCAAAAAAAAGGATATTCACGAAAAAGACATTAAGCACTTAGAAAGGTCGCTTGAGGCTTATTTGGATTTAGCTAAAAATGATCCCAAGAACTTTAAGGTGGTTGATTGCCTTGAAAAGAACAAGATGATTAGCCCTAAAGAAGTTCATAAAAAGATAATAAAAATATTATGAAAAAATATCTCGATCTTTTAAATTATGTTTTAGAAAGTGGTAACGATAGGCCCGATCGAACGGGTACTGGTACCAGGTCTATTTTTGGTACTCAAACAAGGTATGATCTGTCAGAAGGCTTTCCGGCCGTAACAACTAAAAAATTATTTTTTAATTCGGTAAAAGCAGAACTTCTATGGTTTATTTCCGGGAGTAGGGACATTGCTGATTTGCATAAAATGAATTGTCATATTTGGGACGCCAACTTTGACGCCGATTATTGGAAAGATAAAAAAGAATTTGAAACAGACGCAGGGAGGGTTTATGGGGTACAGTGGCGAGATTGGAAAGATTCAGAAAAAAAGAGTACTGATCAGCTAAAACAAGCTATAGAAAAAATAAAACAAAACCCCTATGATAGAAGAAACATTGTTACAGCTTGGAACCCGGGAGAATTAGATAGAATGGTACTCCCTCCCTGTCATCTTTTTTTTCAGTTTTATGTAGTAGGCAGGAAGTTATGCTTGCAGATGTATCAAAGAAGTTGTGATCTGTTCTTGGGAGTGCCTTTTAATATTGCTTCTTATTCTTTGCTATTGCATATGGTAGCTCAGGTCACCGGGTATGAGCCTGGTGAATTTATTCATGTTATGGGAGATGCCCATATCTATCAAAACCACTTTGAACAAGTAAAAGAGCAATTAAAACGGAAGCCATATCCCTTACCAAAACTTAAATTAAATAAAGATATTAAAGATATAGACGACTTTACTGAGGAAGATATTGTATTGGAAAATTATCAATATCATCCTTCCATTAAAGCCCCCATGGCTGTATGAAAATATCAATTATAGCAGCTGTAGATAAAAATTTGCTGATAGGCAAGAAAGATAAATTACCCTGGAAAATTCCAGAGGATTTGCAATATTTTAAATTGAAGACTAAGGGAAAATCTGTTATAATGGGTAAAAGTACTTTTTTAGGTCTGCCTGGAAAATTAAAAGAAAGAGATTTAATTGTATTAAGTGAAGAAAAACTTGAAGGAGTAAAAACAGCCAATTCTATAGAAAAAGCCTTAGATCTGGCAGATCATAGCCAAGAAATAATTATAGCCGGGGGAAAAAGTGTTTACGAGCAATTTTTACCCTTGGTTGATAAGATGTATCTTACTTACATTGATCATGAATTTGAAGGGGATGTTTATTTTCCTAATTTTGATCAAAGTAAATGGTCGATTATTGAAGAAAAAATAAAACAAACAGACAAATATAAATTAAAATTTGTAACTTATAAAAAAATATGAAAAAAATAAATCAAACAATAGAGCACACTAATATTAAAAAAAACGCCAAGGCCAAAGACATTAAAAAACTTTGCCAAGAGGCAATTCAATATGAATTTAGAGCAGTTTGCATTAATCCTGAGTGGGTTAAATTAGCCAGTCAAGAGTTAAAGGGGAGTGGCGTAAAGGTGGTCGTTTTAGTTGATTCTCCTATGGGTCTTTCTTCTTCTGTTGAAAGACTAAAAATTTGTCAAAAAATTAAAAAAGACGGAGGGGATGAAATTGACGTAGTGATGAATATTATCGATTTGAAATACGGCAGAGAAGATAAAATTTTGAAAGATTTAAAGGCGATTTGTCAGATTCTTCCCACTAAAGTTATTATCGGTTCTGGCTATTTGACCGACGAGGAGATAGTTGAAGCCTCTAAAATAGTTAAAAAAGCAAAAGCTATCTGTGTTAAAACGGCTACCGAGGGTGATCCTTTAGAGAATAGAGAGATGAAAGAAAAGGCTCATCATTTAAAGCTTATGAAAAAAGCGGCGCCTGGTCTTTTAATAAAGGCCTCAGGTAATATTAGAAGTCATGACGATGTAAAAAAGATGATAAAAGCGGGGGCTGATATTATAGGAACCAGCAGTGGGATAAAAATCGTTAAAGATGCCAAATGAGTTAAAACCTACAATAGGACTTGAAATACACGTAGAGTTGAAAACCGCCTCTAAGATGTTTTGTTCTTGTGTTAATGATGGATTTGAGAAAGAGCCTAATAGTCATGTTTGCCCCATTTGTCTGGGACACCCGGGGACCCTTCCAACCGTCAACAAAGAGGCAGTTAAAAAGGTAATAAAAACAGGAATAGCGCTTGGCTGTCAAATTCCGGAGTATTCTCAATTTGATCGAAAGAACTATTTTTACCCTGACATCCCGAAAGGATATCAAATTTCTCAAAATGACTTTCCACTTTGTAAAAAAGGATTTTTATCAATTAATAGAAAAAAGATAAGAATAAGAAGAATTCATTTAGAAGAAGACACGGGGAAGCTTTATCATGAAAAAGAATCTACATTAATAGATTTTAATAGAGGGGGCGTTCCTTTAATGGAGTTGGTAACTGAACCCGATATCGAATCCGGTATAGAGGCCTCTTGCTTTGCTCGGGAGCTACAGACTATCTTAAGGTATCTTGATATCTCTGATGCTGATATGGAAAAAGGTCAGATGAGGATAGAGGTAAATATCAGTTTAAGCTCTCAAAAAAAGAGGTTGGGGACAAGGGTTGAGATTAAAAATTTAAACTCATTTCGAAGCGTGGAGAGAGCTATTAATTACGAGATAGAGAGACAAAAAAAAGAAAAAGTTGTCCAAGAGACAAGGGGTTGGGACGAATCAAGCCAAACAACAAAGAGTCAAAGAAAGAAAGAAGAGGCTCATGATTATAGATACTTTCCAGAGCCTGATATTCCTCCTCTCTCTTCTCGAGAATTTATTGGAGAGATTAAAAATGAGATCAAAGAGTTACCCCAGGCCAGAAAAGAGAGGTTTAAAAAAGAATACGGAGTTGACGAAAAGATTGCTCGAATTTTTGTTTTAAATAAGGACTTGGGCAATTATTTCGAAGAGACGATTAGTGAACTCAAAGAGTGGCAAAAAGCGGGCAAGGGCGATGGAGACGCGCTTAAATTAGCCGTTAATTACTTAATTAGTGATATTCAAGGGCTTTTAATGGGTAAAAGCATAAAAACAATTCTGATTACTCCCGAAAACTTTGCTGAATTTATCTTTTTGATTTCAGAAAAAAAGATATCCAGTAAAATTGCTAAGATGATTCTTTTAGAGATGTTTAAAACCGGAGCTGATCCCTCTGATGTAATTGATGAGAAAAAATTACTTGATTTTGATGATCATAAATTAGAAGAGATCGTTGATAAGGTCATTTTAGAAAATCCTGAAGTGGTAGAGAATTATAGAAGGGGAAAGAAAGAAGTTGTGCAATTTTTAATCGGACAGGTTATGAAATTTTCACAAGGAAAAGCTGATCCTCAAAAAACTCGAGAGAGGTTTTTAGAAAAAATTTAATTTAATTATTTTCTTTGCTTCTTGCCAATTTTTAACCCAGATAATCTCTTTATCTCTTTTAAACCAAGTCATCTGTCTTTTAGCAAATTTTTCAATCTCTTTTGCAAGACTTTTTATCATCTCTTCGTAGTCTATTTTTTCTTGTAAATATAGGGCGAGGTATCTATATTCTAGGCCAAGCTCTTCTAATCTTTTCCAGCTAAGGCCTGTTTTTCTTAGTCTTTTAACTTCTTCTATCATTCCTTGTTCTATTCTTTTTAAAAGTCTTTTTTTGATTAAGGGTGGAAGGTTATCATTTTTTATTCCTATCTTTATAATCGGGTAGGGAAGTGGTTTTTCTTTTATCTCAGGGACGGGCTTTTTGGTCTTCAAAATTATTTCAATCGCCCTTATTAATCTTCTTGGATTTTTTTTATCTATTGTGTCGGCTCTTTTTGGGTCTAATTTTTTTAACAATTCAAATAAGTTTTCTTTTTCTATCTCTTTTCTCAATCTATAATCTGGGGGGACTGAAGGAAAGATCATTCCCTTGATAACGGCGTCGATATAAAAGCCTGTACCGCCAACGATAATAGGAACATTGTCTCTTTTAATAATTTTTTTGATGGCTTTTCGGGCTCTTTCTTGGTATTGGACTACGGTAAATTTTCTTTTAGGAGAAGCTACATCTAAAAGATGGTGAGGGATTCCTTTCATCTCTTCTTTGGTTATCTTGCCCGTACCTAAATTCATTCCTTTATAGACTTGTCTTGAATCGGCGGAAATTATTTCGGCTTTTTCGAGATAAAGAGCCGTTTTAATGGAGAGATCTGTCTTACCAGAAGCGGTGGGGCCCAAGATAACTATTATCTTCATAGAGAGCTTAATCCCCAAGAGCAAGCCTTGGTCACCTTAATTTTTTTAAAATGGCCTATCTCGCTAGGGTTAATTTTGATCTTTTTATTTGATTTGGTAACAGCGATATTTTTTTCTATTACTAAAACCTCAATTGTTTTGCCTAAATACTTTTTGTTGTTCTTTAAAGCTGTTTCTGCCAGTATCGCCGTTAATTCTCTTTCTCTTTTCTTTTTTTCTTTAGGGGAGACTGTGTCTTTTAATAAGTTTGCTTCGGTTCCTTCTCTGGGAGAATATTTATTGATATATGCCATATCGTATCCAATCTCTTTGAATAGCTTTTTGGTATTTTCAAAATGTTTTCTTTTTTCTCCTGGAAAGCCGACAATTATATCGGTGGAAAGGGCGATTCCGGGGATTTCTTTCTTTATTTTTTTAATTTTTTCTTTATATGATTTAATGTTGTATGGTCGATTCATCTTTTTTAATATCTCGTCGTCTCCTGATTGAACCGGTAGATTTAAGTAGTTTATTCTGCATCTTTTCATCGCCTTTATTAATTCTTCTGAAAAATCTTTTGGATGAGAAGAGATAAACTGAAGCCAAAATTTGCCAGGGAGCTGATATACTTTTTTTAGTAATTCAGGAAAATTATGTTCATAACTGTTAACATTTTGACCGAGAAGCCATATTATTTTTGCCCCTTTTTTTATTAAATATTCTGCTTCTTTTATGATCTCTTCTGGCTTTCTTGATATTTCTCTTCCTCGAGTATAAGGAACGACACAATAGGTGCAAAAATTATTGCAGCCAGTCATAATGGGAATAAAGTTGGATTGGTCGGGTTTTATCTTGAAATAATCCGGAATGATTTTCTTTTTTTTCTTTATAACTTTATGCAAGTCAGAAACATCTTTAATTTTAAAGATAAAATCAACTATCTTTTCAAATCTCTTTCTATCTTTGTCTAAAAGACAGCCGGTTAAACATATGGTTTTTTTTAGTTTCTTAATCTCTTTTATCTTTGCCTCAGCTCTATCAACTGCTTTTTGTCTCACTGAACATATATTTACTAAAATTAAATCAGCCTCTTTAATAGAAGAAGCAACTGAAAGACCATTATCTTTTAGAAAAGAAGAGAGCCTTTCAGAGTCAGATTTATTCATCTGACATCCGTAAGTGATTATAAAATAACGCATCTTAATATATTTTGTCTTTCTGCTCTTTCAAAAAATATCTCCATTGTTCTAGGAATCTGACAAAGCTCAAAAAAGGCATATCTATTAAAGCGCTAAAGGCGACCGAAATAACATTATATTTTTTCCATCTTCCTGTTAACCACTTACCAAGTTGAATAATAGGAAGAGCAAAGGGGTCGAGGAGAAGATATAAGGCACTCTCTCTTTCTTCCGTCATGTGAAGCTCTTTGGCGTTGCTTCTTATCTTCATTCCGGAGAAAGCGATTAAAGAGAGAAAGATTATGAAAATAAAATAAGAGAGGGGAGGGAAGTTGATCATATAGAGCCCTGCTATGATTAAAGTCAAAAAAATCAAAAAGAAAAGAGAATAGAGAAGAGTAATGGTGCTTTTCATAAAAACGCTTCTCTTTGGGGCTATCTTAACTTCATAAAGAGGAGGATTGTTGCTTTCATAAATAATTTTCATAGATTCTATTAATACTTTTTCGGCGTTTCCTTCCGGTGGCGGTTTAATGGTGGCTACTAGTAAAACCATTAAAAAAGTAGGAACTAAGATATCGATAGCGATAGCTATTAAGGGAAAGCCGATTCCCATTAATCTGGTGATGGGCTGTTCAATGGCCAACAAGGCAATAATGTTGCTTAAAAAAATAGAAGTGGTTGAATAGATAGCGGCCCTTGATAGTCTTTTTTTAAGGGTTTTTAGTCTCTCATTGTAGGCCGTTTTTAATCCTTTTTCAACTTCTTCGGGCTGATTAAACGTGTCTTTTTTTTTGTCTAAGATATCTCCTATTAATAAAAAGGGCGTATTGTATTTTTGGCAGACTTGATAAAAGCTGTCTTTTAACTCATGTTCCAGAATTTTTTCGATCTCTTCTTGAATAAGGTATATATTTTTTGCTAAGTCTTCTTTTTTCCAGTTATGATACTTGTATTTGAAAAGATGGTAGCTGATTATAGGGTTGTCAAGTTTGAAAAGAGCTCTCTGGATAGCAATATATAGTTGAGTATCTTTATCTTCTTCTTTGATAGGTTTGAAATTAATTACTCCGTCTTGTAGGTATACTCTTTTTTTCATTACAGAAAACATATAATTAATTAAACCTCTTTCCTTAGGGGAGGGAGTGAGTATCTCTTCAACTTCACAAGCGATAATAGAGCATAGCCAGTTATATAACTGTATCTTGGATTTTTTGGCTTTAGAAGGGGAGTTGGCTAAGATAAAGACATATCTATTAAGAACGCCTTGTACTTGTTCAATTTTGTAGTAGGGTATCTTGTCGTTAGGAAAGTGTCCTCCTCTTATTAATTCTAAAACCAAAGGTTCGCTTTTAAGAGAGAGATTTTTGAGAGATCCGTTAACCGGGTCTATTTGGCTAAAAATCTTTCTTTTTAATGATCTTTCTGCCGTTGCTCTTTTAAGTAGATGCTCTTCTTTCCAGTCGATAATGCCCCTTATTTTTTCATAAAAAGCGGCTACTCTTGAAGCAACTTCATCAACATGAATAGTTTTTTCTTCTTTTTCCGGAGACTCTTCCCAGATTTCATATTTCTTTATTAAAGTTTCTGTTTCGGCTGATAGTCTTGGCATATCTTTAAAAAATTATTTAAACTTGTCTCTTTGATCTTTTTTTCTTTTCTCTTTCTCAGGCTGATCTTTTTTGATTTTAACTCTTTTTCTCCTATTACCACCATATAGGGTATCTTTTGGAGTTCCGCTTTTTTTATCTTCTTAGAGACACTTTCTTCTTCGCTATTAATCTCTACTCTAATGTCTTTTAGCTTTTCTTTAATTTCTTTAGCGTATTCAAGGCACTTTTCATTTATTGGGATAATAACAACTTGAATCGGGGAGAGCCAGAAGGGAAAATCACCGGCAAAGTGCTCAATTAAAAGAGCTAGAAATCTTTCGTAAGAACCCAAGATTGCTCGATGAACCATTACCGGGGCGATCTTTTTTCCTGTTTTTGATACATAAAAAAGATTAAATCTTTTAGCTGTAGCGAAATCAATTTGAACGGTTGGGATCTGAACCTCTTTTCCCAAAGCGTCTTTAAACATAAAATCTATCTTTGGTCCATATAAAGCGGCCTCGCCTTCTTGTATCTCTGCTTTTAAGTTCATCTCTTTATTTATCTGCTTTAAAATGCTTTCACACTTTTTCCAATCCTTCTCTTCTCCAATGTATTTTTCTGGATGTTGATAATCTCTAAACGATAAATAGACTTTGTGATTTTTCCACAACCCTAAAGAAGTATAAAATTCCTGGATAATTGAAATCATTCTTTTAATTTCATCTTTTACTTGAGAGACCTGGCAAAAAGAGTGTCCGTCTTCAACCGTGATGGCATAGACTCGGTTTAAACCTCCGACTTCTCCCGCCTTTTCCGCCCTATACTGTTTGTCAGACTCCATATATCTAATGGGTAGTTCTTTATAGGATCTTATCTTAGAGGCGTATATCTGGGTGTGATGGGGGCATTGAACTGGCTTTAAAGCAAAGCTATGTCCAGAAACAGAATTAACATGGAATAACTCTTCGCTGAATTTTTTAGCGTGGCCGGATATTTCGAATAGATCTATCTTGGTTAAAGAAGGCGCAGAGACTTTTTCAAACCCATAACTTCGACAAATCGCTTCTACTTTTTTCTTTAATTGTTCTATTAAAGCCGTTCCTTTTGGGGTATACATGGGAAGGCCGGGCCCTACTATTTCAGAAAAGCAAAAAAGATCTAACTCTCTGCCTATCTTTCGGTGATCTCTTTTTTTGGATTCTTCTACCAAGTCAAGATATTTGTTTAATTTTTCTTTGCTTTCAAATGCGATTCCGTAAATTCTGGTAAGCATCTGGTTTTTTTCGTCTCCCTTCCAATAGGCGCCGGCCACTCTGGACAATTGAAAAGAGTCAAGGTTGATTTCTTTAGTATTTTTAACATGGGGTCCCGAGCAGAGGTCAACGAACCCATTAACCTCGTAAAGGGAAACTTTTCCTTTTATATCTTTTAAGAGATCTAACTTAAAGGGCTCTTCTTTAAATATTTTTTGAGCTTCTTTTTTACTAATGAACCTTTTTTTAAAAGAAAGGTTCTTTTTTATCGTCTCTTTCATCTTATTTTCTATCTTTTTCAGTTCTTTTTCAGAAAAACTTTTAGGCATTAAAAAATCATAATAAAAGCCGTTTTCAATGGCCGGCCCCATGCCCAAAAAGGCTTGGGGGAAGATCTCTTTCACCGTTAATGCCAAAATATGAGATAGAGAGTGTCTTGTCTTTTCCATGTCTATATCCTACTCTTTATTTATGATTTCTTCAATACCTTCGGCTATGATCTGCAGATCTCCGTTTCTTTTACTTATCTTTCCTTTAAGGAATACTATCTTTCCCTCTTGTAGAGAATCATGGCTTTGAGCGGTTAGCTTGGGGAAGCAGATTACCTCTATCTTTTCACTTAAGTCTTGAAATTTTACAAAGAGCATAGCATCACCCTTTTTGGTATTTATCTTTTTAACGGAGTCGATAATTCCACCCATGGTAACTGTTCGATTCAGCATTAGATGAGTTATTCTTTTGATGGGGAAGCACTTCTTTTCTAATAAACCCTTAAGATCGTCTAAAGGATTAGCACTAACATAAAGACCCAATAACTCTTTTTCCCACTTTAATCTCTCTGCTTTTTTACTTACTTCCACCTCTTCTAATATAATCTTATTATTAAAGTCTTTTTCTTGGTCAAAGAGGCCTGTCTGTCCATTTTCTTTTAATTTTGTCTTTTCTCTGGCATATTCCAGTATTTTTTCTATATTATGTAAAAATAGATTTCTTTCTCCCAAATCATCTAAAGCACCTGCCTTTATAAGGCTTTCCAGCGACTTTTTATTCATATTTTTAGATCCTATTCTTTGGGCAAAATCAGCGATAGAAGTGAATTGACCACCTCTCTTTCTTTCTTTGGCGATTATTTCTGCGATGTTTTCTCCCACATTCTTAATAGCCAAAAGACCAAATCTTATCTGTCTTTTTTCAGGAACTACGGTAAAGTTTTTTAAGCTTTCATTTACAGAAGGGGGAAGTACTTCTACTTTCATCTTTTCACACTCTTGGATTAAGAAGGCGATTCTTTCGGTATTAGTCTTTTCAGAAGTAAGCAGGGCTGCCATAAATTCAACTGGAAAATGAGCCTTTAGGTATGCGGTTTGATAGGCAATCTTGGCATAGGCGCAAGAGTGGGCCCGATTAAAGCCGTAACTGGCGAAAGGAAGAATCCACTCCCATATTTTTTTGGCCACTTCCTTTGGAATCTGATTATCTATTGCTCCGTCAATAAACTTTTTTTCCAAACTGTTTAACAGCTCTTTTATCTTTTTACCAACCGCTTTTCTTAAAATATCAGCCTCTTCTAAAGAGAAACCGGCCAATTGCTGGGCTATCTGCATCAGCTGTTCTTGGTATAAGATGATGCCGTAAGTGTTTTCCAGAATTGGCTTGAGCTTTGGATGGACATATCTTATCTCTTCTTTTCCGTGTTTTCTCTTGATATAGGTGGGAATAAGTTCCATCGGTCCGGGTCGATAGAGGGCGATCATAGCGTCTATATCCTCAAAACGGGTTGGCTCTAATTCTTTTAAATATCTTTTCATCCCATCGCTTTCAAGCTGAAAGATACCGGTTGTTTCTACTCTTCTGAAAAGATCAAAGGTTTTTTTGTCGTTTTCCGGGATATTGTCGATCTCTATCTTTTTCCCTTGAACGACATATATCCTAGATAGTGTATCTTCTATTATGGTTAGGTTTTTTAATCCCAATAGGTCCATTTTCAAAAGACCCAACGATTCAACTGCATACATATCATATTGGGTAACGATACTGTCATCTCCTTGAGTTGGATATTGTAGGGGAATATGCTCTGTTAAGGGAAGTTTGGAAATTACTACTCCACAAGCATGAGTGGAGGCGTGGCGTGCCACTCCTTCCAGCTTCTTTCCAAAATCGATAATAGTCTTTGCTTGATCATTGCTTTGATAGATCTCCTGAATTTCTTTCACCTCTTTTAAAGATCTACTTAAAGAAAAACCAAAGGGAATCATTTTAGCCAATTTATCACAAAAGTCATAAGGATATTGCAGGGCTCTTCCGACATCTCGGATGACTACTCTTGAGGCCATAGTACCAAAGGTAATTATTTGAGATACCTTATCTCTTCCGTATTTTTGAGCAACATAGTTTATTACTTCTTCTCTTCTTCGATCGGTAATATCCAAATCAATATCAGGTAGACTGCCGGTCCGGCCAGGATTTAAGAACCTCTCAAAGATAAGCTGATACTTCATCGGATCTACGTTAGTAATATTTAAAAGGTAAGAAACTATAGAGCCACCGGCGGATCCACGACCCGGTCCAATGATAATTCTTTGTTCTTTGGCCCAGTTAACAAAATCTTGCACGATTAGAAAATAGGAAGAGAATCCCAATTTAGAGATAACAGAGAGTTCATAAGAGAGTCTCTCTTTTATCTCTTTTCCTGCTTTTTCATATTTCTTTTTAATTCCTTCTTCGCAGAGTTTTTTTAGATAAGAATCAGCTGTCTCTTTTTCGGGAACCTTGAAATAAGGAAGTTTTATCTTTCCCAGATCGAAATCAAAGTTGCAAGCGCGAGCTATCTTTTCAGTGTTTTTAAAAGCCTCGGGAACTTCTTTACAGAAATCTTTCATCTTTTGAGGATGGGTCATTGATAAATCATCACCCTTTAAACTTAATCTTTCTGGATTATTTTTGTCGGCGCCGGTATTGATAAGCATTAAGACATCTTGAGCTTCTGCATCTTCGCTGTTTAAATAATGGATATCGTTAGTGGCCACCAAAGGGATGGCTGTTTTTTTTGCCAGCGCTATTATTTTTTTATTAACGAGAATTTGATCTTTGTTATTTGGATGATTTTGAATTTCTAAATAGAAATTATCTTTACCAAAGATTTTTTGATATATTTCAGCCGCTTCTTGGGCTTCTTTGTCTCTTTTAGCTAAATACATTTGAGGGACTTTTCCTTGCAAACAGGCAGAGAGGGCGATCAATCCTTCGGCGTGTTCTTTTAATAATTCTTGATCAATTCTTGGTTTATAATAAAAGCCCTCAAGGTGGGCTTTAGTTACCAGATTAACCAGATTCTTATACCCTTTTTCGTTTTTCGCCAAAAGAATTAAATGATATCTTTTATCGTCAATCCCCGGTCTCTTCTGATCCATCCTCCCAACTGCTTCATAAAGTTCGCAGCCGATAATCGGCTTTATTCCTCTCTCCTTGGCTTTCTTGTAAAACTCTACTGCCCCATACATGACGCCGTGATCGGTTAAAGCTAAAGATTCCATGCCACACTCTTTAGCTTTATCTAAAAGCTGGTCTATCTTTGCTAAACCGTCTAAAAGAGAGAAGTGGCTGTGAACATGTAGGTGAGTAAACTTCATTAGACCATTCTACTTTTTTTTAAAATTTCCGTCAAATTATGTTATTATACATTGATGTTAAAAGAAGAAAGAAGGGCATGGAAAAAAGGTTTTAAGAGAGTGGCTGGACTGGACGAAGTCGGCCGAGGTTCTTTGTCTGGTCCGGTGGTAGCGGCAGCGATTATTATCGACCCATTAGTCAACCTTAAAAAATTTAAAGAAGTAAAAGATTCTAAAAAATTATCTGTCCGAAAAAGAGAATATTATTATAATCTGATTATTAAAGATTCTTTTATCGAATGGAAGATAATTGCTCTTTCAGAAAAAAAGATAGACAAGATTAATATTTTAGAAGCAACTAAAAAAGCTATGAAAAAAGCAGGTGAGGAATTAAGGGCAGACTTTTTAATTATTGACGGTAATTTCACTCTTAAAAGAAAGCTTCCTCAAAAATCAATTATTAAGGCCGATGAAAAAGTTTTGTCATGTACCCTTGCCTCAATTTTGGCTAAAGTTTTTAGAGATAGATTAATGGAGAAGTATGATAAAAAGTATCCATTATATAATTTTAAGAGCAATAAGGGCTATCCGACCAAAGAGCATTATCAACTAATTAAGAAACATAATACCTGTTTAATTCATCGGCAAAGCTTTACTCTTTATAAAAAAGAGTGAGAGACTTGTTTTTTTTTGAAAAATATGTAAGATATAGCCTATATGGCAGTACCCAAACAAAGAAAAACTAAATCAAGGAGAAACCAAAGAAGAATGCACATCTTCTTAAAGAAGCCGGTTTTGGTTGCCTGCTCTCACTGCGGAAAGAAAATTCGCCCATATATTGTTTGTCGATATTGCGGTTATTATAAAAAGAAGGAAGTGATTGATGTCTTTGCCAAATTAGACAAAAAAGAAAAAAAGAAAAGAGAGCAAGAAATAGCCGATCAGAAAGATGCACCCAAAACAACAATGGAGGAGCTTTCTAAAAAATAATAGATATGGCTTCGAGGCATTTAGCAAGATCAGTGGTAATGCAGAGTTTATACGAGTGGGACTTTTATGACAAAAAAGACCATAATTTAGAATCGATTGTAGAAAGAAACATTCAAGAGTTTGCACCGGGGTTAGAAGACAAAGGATTCATTTGGGAACTGCTAACCGGAGTTATTCAAAAGATATCAAAAATTGACCGGATAATAGAAAAAGCAGCACCTGAATGGCCCGTTAATCAAGTCGCCATTGTCGATAGAAACATCTTAAGGATAGGTCTTTATGAACTTTTGTATGAAGATGAGAAAGAGGTTCCGCCTAAAGTAGCGATTAACGAATCGATAGAGTTGGCCAAAAACTTTGGAGGAGAAAATTCGGGTAAGTTTGTTAATGGCGTTTTAGGCACCGTTTATAAAGAGATGATAGAAAAAAATAATGCGTGATTTTTCTTTATTTGAGCAGAAGTTCAATTTAAAATTTAATAATGAAAACCTTTTAATCCAGGCCTTTACCCATAGGTCCTATTTAAACGAAAATAAAGATTTTAAACTTTTTCATAATGAAAGATTAGAATTTTTAGGTGATGCTGTTTTAGAGCTAGTAGTCACAGAATATCTTTATCTGAATTATCCTGAAAAGACAGAAGGGGAATTGACAAGTTGGAGAGCCTCCTTGGTTAATTCTAATATACTGGGAGAGGTAGCCGGAAAGCTTGATTTTAATGATTTTATTCTTTTGTCTTCCGGTGAAGAAAAGCAGAAAGGAAAGGCAAGAAAATATATTTTGGCGAACGCTTTCGAGTCTTTTATTGGCGCTTTATATCTTGATCAGGGGAAAGAAGCTTGCGCGATCTTTATTGAAGAAAATTTAATTCCAGAACTTGAAATTGTCTTGAGAGAAAAGCTTTATAAAAGTGCTAAAACAAAATTACAAGAAAGGGCGCAGGAGGAGATAAGTGTTACCCCAGCCTATAACCTCATTGAAGAGACGGGGCCAGATCACAAAAAGGCATTTGAAATAGGAGTCTATCTGGATGATAATTTATTAGCCAAAGGAAAAGGATTTTCAAAACAAGAGGCAGAAGAAGATGCCGCCCAAAAAGCATTAGAAACAAAAGGTTGGAATAAAAATTAAAATATATAATATGTTAGTAATAAGATTATTTAGAAAAGGAAAAAAGAAACAACCATTTTTCAAGATAGTTGTGACTGAAAAAAACAATCCTCCGATGGGGGGTGATTTTGTTGAAGAGATTGGATTTGTCAATCCAATAACGAAGGAAAAATCTGTGAAGGGGGAGAGAGCAAAGTATTGGATCTCTAAAGGAGCCCAGCCATCTGATACAGTCCATAATCTTTTAGTCACCGAAGGTGTTCTTGAAGAGGCAAAAAGGCCTGTTCATGGCAAGAAAAAAACAGACGGCAAAGAAGAAGAAAAACCAAAAGAAACCAAGACTGAAGATAAACCTGAAGAA
>PWQC01000007.1 GCA_003556925.1 Candidatus Nealsoniibacteriota bacterium
ATGGCCCCATAAACATCTCGTAAGTTCTAAAGGTATCAGCTCCGTATTTTGTAATAACATCATCGGGATTGATAACATTCCCCCATCGTTTGCTCATCTTTCGATGGTCAGGCCCTAAGATCATTCCCGGGCTTTTTAACCTTAAAAAGGGTTCTTTGTGGTGAACCACCTTGAGATCTATTAAAAATTTGTGCCAAAAACGAGCATAGATTAAGTGTCTAGTGGCGTGTTCCGCCCCTCCTACGTAAAAATCTACCGGCATCCAATATTTCTCTTTTTTAGAAGAGATTAATCTTTTATCATTTTTATTATCAATATACCTTAAATAATACCAACAAGAACCAGCCCATTGAGGCATAGTATTGGTCTCTCTTTCAGCCATGCTCCCACATTTAGGACACTTCACTTTGACCCAAGAAGAGATGTTTTTCAAGGGCGACTCACCTGTTTTGGTCGGTTGATAAGATTTTACTTTAGGCAGTTTTAAAGGAAGGTTCTCTTCCGGAACCACTCCACATTTTGAACAATGAATTAAAGGAATAGGCTCTCCCCAATATCTTTGCCTAGAAAAAACCCAATCTTTTAATTTATAGGTAGTCTTTACTTTCGCATTAACAAAATTAGCTATTAATTTTTTTGCTTTCTCTGAATGTAAACTGGAAAATTTTCCGGAATTAATCAGGATGCCTTCCTGCTCAAAAGCTTTTTCTTTTAAATTGTTTTTAATAACCTTTTTAATCTTTAAGTTGTATTTTCGAGCAAAATCATAGTCTCTCTGATCATGGGCGGGCACCGCCATTACCGCCCCGGTACCATAATGAGGCAAGACATAGTCAGCCACCCAAACGGGAATCCTTTCATTATTAGCAGGATTAAGGGCAAAGACGCCCTCTAGTTCTACTCCTGTTTTTTCTTGAGCCCTTTCAATGTCAGGCTTCTCTAAGCTCTTTTTCACGTACCTATTAACCTCTTTTTTGTTTTGTGCTTCTTGAACCAATTCATGCTCTGGAGCAACGGCGATATAGGAAGCTCCAAAGAGAGTGTCGATTCTAGTAGTAAATACTTTTCCTATTTTAAAGTCGATAAGATGACCCTCTGATTTACCAATCCAGTTTCTTTGTAGCTCTTTTATATGCTCCGGCCAGTTTAAAGAATCTAAATCTTTTAACAATCTTTCCGCGTAGTCGGTAATTTTAATAATCCACTGCCTAATAGGTTTTTTAACGATCTTGGAGTCACACCTTTCACATCTATTCCCCTCTAAATCCTCATTGGCCAAGCCGGTCTCGCACTTAGGGCACCAATTAATCGGCTCTAAAGATTGGTAGACCAGTCCCTTCTTAAACATCTCTAAAAAGGTCCATTGAGTCCATTTATAATATTCAGAGTCAGTGGTATTTAAACTCTTTCCCCAATCATAATCCATACCAATTAATTCCAACTGTTCCCGGTATCTCTTGATATTTTTTTTAACAGCCACTGCCGGATGTATCTTATTTTTCAAAGCATAGTTTTCGGCCGGCAAACCGAAAGCGTCAAAACCCATTGGGTGTAAAAGATTAAAACCCTTCATTCTTTTGTATCGAGAATAGATATCTGTAGCAACAAAGCCCCTCGGATGGCCAACATGAAGACCCGTTCCAGAGGGATAAGGAAACATGTCTAGGATATAAAACTTAGACTTTCGAGAAAAATCTTTACTCTTAAAGGTGCCTTTTTCTCTCCAAATCTTTTGCCATTTTTTTTCAATTTTTTTATGATTATAAACCATATAGAGCATTGTAACACAAAAACTATATTCTAAAAAGTTTTTTAGCGTTACCCGAAACCATTGATTCCACTGTTTCTTTTTTTATTTCTTTAATTTTTGCTATCTCTTGAATCACTTTTTTTGTGAAAAAAGGATCGTTTCTTTCTTCATCACCCAAATAAGGACAGTCTGTTTCCACTAATATCTTATCTAAAGAAACTTCTTTTATCACTTTTTTTAAGTCTAATTTAAAGATAATACCGGTAAAGCCAAGAAAAAGCCCTTTATTTAAATATTCTTTTGCCTGAGACAAGTTTCCGGTAAAACAATGGACCACTCCAGAAATTTTTTGAGGTAAAAAATCTAAAAGCTCTTGATGAGCTTTCCGGCAATGAATAATTAAAGGAAGATTAACTTCTTTTGCTAATTCTATGTGTTGAGAAAAAACCTTCTTTTGTTTTTCAATATTTTCTAAAAAATCGAACCCCGTTTCCCCAATGGCTACTACTTGATCGTTTAAGGCAAGTTCTTTATATCTTTCTATATCAAAAACCTCCTTATCAACATGAATAGGGTGAAGGCCAACTGAAGCATAGATGCCTTTCCGAGAGATCTCAACCGCTTTCTTACTAGTTAAATAATTAGAACCAACATTAATAACAGTAAGATTAGCTTTTAAACATTTTTTAATAACCTCTTCTCGATCTTCGTCAAAAGCTTTAAAGTTTAAATGGGCATGGGTATCGATTATCATGACAATCTGGGAAATAAAGGAGTAATCCCTTTCTTCATCTTCTCGGCTGTCTCTGGTAAAAATGGCTTCAACAATTCTCTTATTTTCTCTAAAACGTCGATTAGATAGCCTATCTCTCGGCTATTTTCTTTTTGCCAAAGTTTGTTCTGATCAATAAAAACATCCGCCTGTTTAATAATTTCAAAAACAACTTTCAGGGCCTCATTAAACTTAAGCTCTTTCAATAAATAATGATACCTTTCTTCTTTTTCTTTAAGATTAAAAAGATCTTTAATCTCTTTTTGATAGCCCTTCTCGGCCATCTTTTTCACTCGAGAGAATAAGTTCCCTAAACCGGAGGCTAAGTCAGAATTATATCGTAATCTAAATTTTTCTTCCGTAAAGTCCCCGTCTTCGGCCGGAGGAATCTCCCTTAAAAGATAGTATCTTACTGCCTCTGATCCATATCTTTCAACCAAATCAAAGGGGTTAATAACGTTTCCGAGCGATTTAGACATCTTTTTTCCTTCAACGGTAATAAAGCCGTGGATAAATATCTTTTTAGGCAACTCGATCCCCAAAGAAAGAAGGATAGCCGGCCAAAGAAGGCAGTGAAAACGAAAAATATCTTTACCAATACAATGAACATCAGCCGGCCAATATTTTTTAAAATTTTGGCCATTATGAGCATAATCTAAAGCAGAGATATAATTGGTTAAAGCGTCTATCCAA
Source organism: Candidatus Nealsoniibacteriota bacterium (assembly GCA_003556925.1). Classification (GTDB taxonomy): domain Bacteria; phylum Patescibacteriota; class Minisyncoccia; order Minisyncoccales; family GWA2-38-27; genus PWMZ01. The sequence continues at coordinate 3,216 of PWQC01000007.1, forward strand.
ACATAAATAGTCTGATTCTCGTCTTCCGGAACAGGAACCCCCCAACTCAGTTTTTCTCGAGAACGAGAAACACTAACATCTTCTATTCCTTGCTCAATAAAAGCAAGGGTTTCCTTTTTTCTGTTTTCGGGAATAATCTTAATCTCGTCTTCTAAGATTAATTTTTTAACTCTTTCAGCATATTGAGAAAGTTTAAAAAAATAGTTTTCTTCTTCAACCAACTCTGGCTCTTTCAAATGAACGGGGCACTTGTTGTCCACTAATTCTTTCTCTCTTAAAAATGTTTCACAACCAACACAATAAAGCCCTTTATACTTCTTTTTATAAATATCACCATTATCTTTTAACTGCCGCCAAACCTTTTCTACTGAGGGCCAATGTTTTTCTTGATCTATTGTCTCAATAAAATCATCATTAGATAAGTTTAGTGAACCTTTAAGTTCTTTAAACTTGTCGGTTATTTCACCGACAAAATCTCGTGTAACTTTATTCTGTTCTCGGGCTTTTTGAGCATTTTTAAGCCCATGCTGATCTACTCCGGTTAAAAAAAAGACATCTTTTCCCAATGAACGGTAATATCTTGCCAAAACATCCGCTTGAATGGATTCCAAGGCAAATCCTATATGAGGAGGAGCATTAGTATAAGCAATACTGGTAGTGATATAGAATTTATTCATAAAA
>PWQC01000005.1 GCA_003556925.1 Candidatus Nealsoniibacteriota bacterium
CGTATACAAATCTACAACCTTAGCATCAGCTAACATCTGATCCTCTTCTTTTGCTTCTTTAATCTCTTTTTCAGTGTCTCTTAAGAAATAAAAGGCAACTATAAGATTACTGACAATAAAAAGAATAGTGATTATAAGAATAATAAATAGTTTTTTGTTCATAATTGCTTATTTTCTTTACATAGCCTAATTAGGTTCAAAGAATTTTAATTTATATACCTTAATTCTATCTATATTATATAATTTTATTAACAAGCTTACAAGGAATATTTTTTGTTTTATCCCCAACGGTTAAATTACGATTATTAGATAAGTAGATTTAAGAAAAACCCAAGAAAGTTATTCTTGGGTTTTAATTAATAATCAAATATTCAAATTAATACTGGCGGACGCAACGGAGATAGTAGAAGTAGTTCTTATCGAAGTGGTTGACATCGCCGAAGGTGAAGAACGCGATCCAGGCGTTGTCTGGATAGAGCGCGAGTTCGGTAGAAGACCAGTAAAAGGGCACCCCCCAAGTACGAGTATTCGGGAAATAATCAGTATTTATAGCAATATTTCTAAAATAATCATCATCAAAAATACTTTCTAACTCTTCTATGGAAGGTAGGTACCAATCATTATAACCGGCAAAGGTAAGATTATTACAATAATCCATAGAATCCTGCCAATTAAGTTTTTCTCCATAATTAGCTCCCTCTTCTTTTCCGTCAGCCGCCCACATTACACCAGTTAAAGGATCAGATACAGTTCCGTCTTGGTTGTCTATAAATCTATCTGAATCTTTCTTAGCTTCTTCACATTCTTCACACTGGCGGACACAACGAAGATAGTGGGAGTGGCTCTTATCGCTGTAACCGATGACATAGTCGCTACTGAAGTTTGCGCCTGAGGCATGGTCCGAAAAAATTTCATCCTTAGTAGAAGACCAGTAGAAGTTTGACTGAGTATTTGGAAAATAAACGGGATTTATTCTGGGGCGAAAAATATCATAAATAATACTTTCTAATCCTTCTATAGAGGGTAAATACCAATCATTATAACCGGCAAAAGTAAGATTATTACAATAGTCCATAGAGTCCTGCCAATTAAGCTTTTCTCCATAATTAGCTCCTTCTTTTTCCCCGTCAGCCGCCCACATTAAGGCAGTTAAAGAATCAGATACAGTTCCGTCTTGGTTGTCTACAAATCTAGCTAAATCTTTTTTAGCTTCTTCGGGCTCTGATATTACCTCTTCTTCAACAATAATTACTTCTTCAATATCCTCATCAGAATCTCTAAGAAGATAAAAGACAAAGACAATATTACCGATAATAAAAACGATAATAAGAGTTAAAATAACACATAGTTTCTTACTCATCTCTATTTAGCTAAACCTTTTTTTTATAATCTTTATTAGGTCGCTGGGTGTAAGATCGGTCTTTAAAATAAAACTATCTACTCCCAACTTTTTGGCTTCTTCTTCTATCTCTTTGTTATTATAATTAGTTAAAATAAAAACAGGAAGATCCTTGATCTCTTCCTGTCCCTTAATCTCTTTTAATATTTCGATGCCGTTCATGTCCGGTAAGATTAAATCAAGTAAAACTAAATCTGGTTTTGCCTTCTCGCCCCTCTTCATCTCCTTTATCTTTTTTAGTGCCTCTTCTCCCCAATTAATTGTTTCTAAATTAAAACCATTAGAAGTTAAAACAATTCTATAAATATCTATTATGGCGAAATCATCTTCTATTAATAAGATATTTTTCTTCATATGCTTATTATACTTGCTTTAAAAGAAAATAGCAACTACTCCCCCATAATTTGAACCTGGACCTTTCTCTCTCTCTTTCTGTCCAGCTCAATAAATAAGACGCGTTGCCACATACCTGTCTGCATTTTTTCTTCTATTAAGTTTAAAGTGAGAGTAGCGGAAAGATGCAACGCCTTACAGTGACTATGACCATTGGCACATTCCCCCTCACACATATTAACCGTTCTAATAGCAAAATTATCGTGGTTGTAGGTAGCTGACTCGGGAGCAATCTCGGCCAAGTGCTTTTTCATATCTTTAATTAATAAGGGCTCATTTTCATTCAAAGTAAGCATGGCAGTTGTATGCTTCGTTTGAATGTTAACTAAACCGTCTTTTATGCCGCTCTCTTTAACAAACTGCTTAATCTCGTCAGTTAAGTCGATAATATCGAATAACTCTTTTGTTTCAAATTGAAATGTTTTGTTTTTTATTTTCATGTTTTTTTTAATTTATTGGTAGTTCGATATAGAAAATCGAACCCTTGCCCTTGCCTTTTGAATCAGCCCAAATTCTTCCCCCATGAGCTTTAATAATTTGAGAAGAAAGATAAAGACCGATACCACGGCCAGTGGCAAAAACTTTTTGAGCTTGAACTCCTCTTTCAAAAAGTTTAGTAAAAAGCTTCTTTTGATCTTCTTGAGTCATCCCCATACCGGTGTCTTCAAAGATAATTTGAATCTTATCATCAACGACCTTAGTAGACACCGTTACTCCACCTTCATTGGTATACTTAATAGCATTGTCAGCAATATTGAAAAAGGCTATCTTTAGTTTATTGAGATCTGCATTAATTAAAGGAAGTTTCTTCTTTTTAACCTTGAAATATATTCCTTTATTCTTAGCCTCAAGCCCTATCTCGTCTTCCATCTCTTTCAAGACTGGAGTTAAATCAATGTTCGATTCAAGAGAGATTACGTCTCTCCCTAATTGAAATTGGGAGATGTCTAAAAACTCATTAACTGTTCTACCTAATCTAGAAGTAGAAGATTGGAATTTTAAAAGGACATCTTTGATTCTCTTGGGAATTTTACCAAAATTGCCAGATAATAACAAGTCGATATATCCGATCATAGCAGTTAAAGGAGTTCTTAAGTGGTGCTGAGTAGCCATAATAAACTGGTTTTTAGACGCATCAAGTCTTTCAAATTCCTCGGTTAATATCTCTGCTCTCTGCCGTAGCTCTCTTTCCCTCTTTAAAACGCGCTCCAAGGCTTGCCTTCTTTTTTCTTCCTCCTTGATCGCTTTAATTAAATATCTTCCTAATAGCAAAAAGATAAGAAAAAGAATAGCGGCCGCCACTCTCATCAGATTGTCTATCATTAAAAAAGGAAAGACAAATAAGACCACCCCCATAATCATTATAAGAGAATGAACAAAGAGCATCTTTACCCCAAAAAGTTCCTTTTTAACAATGGCGTATGTTATAAATCCTAAAAGCAAAATAGCGGAATAATCTCCTAAAAAATAATAACGATTAATATTAAAAAAGACAGGTAGGGCTATGTTAAAAATAATATTTAATAAATAAAAGAAGGAAAGGCCGATTAAAAAATATTGTATCTTTCTTTTTTCTTCTTTAAAAAGATAAATATATTTTTTATAAAGAGGAAAGAGGGTGGCTATTATTAAAAAACTTATAGTAATTAGAAAGGGCAACATTCCTTGACCATAATTTATCGCCAACATTCCGTTTACCGTTTTAACGCCTTCAACAACCAGATCGGTAAGGCCTGTAATAAGAGCGAACAAAACACCAGACAAGAAAACTATTTTCGATAATAAGTTATATCTTTTTTTTTCCTTGATAAGATTAATAACTAAAAAATAATAACGATTAATATTAAAAAAGACAGGTAGAACTATGTTAAAAATAATATTTAATAAATAAAAGGAAGAAAGTCCGATTAGAAAATATTGTATCTTTCTTTTTTCCTCTTTAAAAAGATGAATATATTTTTTATAAAGAGGAAAGAGGGTAGCTATTATTAAAAAGCTTATGGTAATTAGAAAGGGCAACATCCCTTGACCATAATTTATCGCCAACATTCCGTTTACCGTTTTAACGCCTTCAACAACCAGATCGGTAAGGCC
>PWQC01000001.1 GCA_003556925.1 Candidatus Nealsoniibacteriota bacterium
AAGAGATAGAGTATTTCTTGAATATTCTTGAAAGATCAGTTCAAGAGTTAAGAGAGATCTCTCCATTCAAATGAATTATTCCCAAAAAGTAATCAATCATTTTAGAAATCCAAAAAATTACGGCAAGATGAAAAAGCCGGATGCGATAGGCGAGGTAGGCAATAAAACCTGCGGTGATGTTATGAGAATCTATCTGAAAGTTGAGGGCAATCTTATTAAAGATATCTCTTTTGAGACCTTGGGTTGCGTGGTCGCCATTGCAAACACCAGTCTTCTAACTACTATGGTCAAAGGAAAGACCATTAAGCAAGCCTTAAAGATAACCAAGCAGGATCTAGTTAAGAAGTTTGGACAGGTTCCCTCAATCAAAGTGCACTGTTCTATGCTGGCCATAGAGGCCTTGAGGAAAGCAATCGATAATCTATGAAGGCCCTAATTGCCATGTCAGGAGGAGTAGACAGCGCAGTAGCCGCTTTTTTGTTAAAAAAGAGATTTCAAGTGATTGCGGTTCATTTTAAATTCTGGCCCCCGGACAATAGATGTTGTAGCTTGGAAGCGGAAAAAAAAGCAAGAAAAGTCTGTCATCTTTTAAACATTCCTTTCTATCTTTTTGATTTAAAAAAAGAGTTTAAAAAAGAGATTGTCGAACCTTTTTTAAAAGAGGTTTCTTTTGGAGTTACTCCCAACCCTTGCGTCTGGTGCAACAAAAAGATAAAGTTTAAATGGTTGGAAAGATATCGGAAGGAATTAAGAGCCGACTACGTTGCTACCGGCCACTACGCTTTGGTTAAGAATGGCTCTCTATATCGAGCCAAAGACAGAGAAAAGGACCAGTCATACTTTTTGTGGTCGCTAAAAAGCCTTGATAAGATACTCTTTCCTTTGGGCGAATTAAAAAAGAGAGAGACCAAAGAGATTGCTCGAAAAAACAGACTTGGCTTCAATGAGATTAAAGAGTCTCAAGAGATCTGTTTTGCTCGGGAAGGGTTGGGTTCTTTTTTTAAAAAATATCTGAAAAGTAATCCGGGAGATATTGTCTTTAACGGAGAAAAGATAGGAGAGCATGAAGGCCTCTTTAATTATACTATTGGTCAACGAAAAGGAATTAATCTTTCTCAGGGTCCTTTTTATGTCTCTAAAAAAGATGTTAAAAGAAACATTCTCTTTGTCACTAAGGATAAAAAAGAACTGATGGAAAATTTTTTAAAAACGAAAGATCTCAATTGGCTGGAAAGAGTCGATTTTCCTTTAAGGTGCCAAGCTCAGATAAGATATAGGTCTCGACCGGCATCAGCTTTGGTGGAAGAAAAACAAGTCTCTTTTGATCGGAAACAGAAAGCGATTACCAAGGGGCAGTCAGTTGTCTTTTATCAGAGAGATAAATTATTAGGCGGAGGAACAATCATATGAAACAAGGATTATTAATTGCTTTTGGTGAGCTCTTCTTGAAATCAGATCAAGTCAAAAAGCTTTTCATTGAGAGACTCTTGAATAATATCTCTTTTTTTTGTCAAAAAGAGAAGATAAAATTTCGCGTCTTTCTCTTAAGAGACAGGATATTTTTAGAAACCGATCAAGGAGAGAAAGTAAGAAAGATTATTAAGCATGTTCCGGGTATCGCCTGGTATGCTTCTTCTATATATTTCGATAGATTCAGCTTGAAAGAGGTCGTCTCTTTTATTTCAGAGAATCACGGGATTAAAACAAAAGAGTCTTTTGCTTTGAGGGTTAAAAGAAAAAAGCAGACTAAAGAGAGTAAAGAATTAATTATTAAAAGAATAGCAAAAGAGATAGATAGGCCGGTAAATTTAGATAATCCTGATAAAGAGATATTTATAGAGATACAGATAAAAGGAACCTTTATCTATTTTAAGAAAAAGAAAGGCAGAGGGGGGTTGCCCTTAAATTCAGCCGGAAAGGTTCTGGTTTAAATGTAGGGGGGGATAGATTCTCCGGTAGCCTCTCATCTTATCTCTCAAAGAGGAGCAGAGACCGTCTGGCTTCACTTTCATAGCTTTCCTTTAGTCTCTCAAAAGAGTATTAAAAAGACAGAAGAGTTGGCAAAGGTTTTTTTGAATCACCTTCCTTCTTTAAAGATATACTTCATCCCCTTCTCAGAGATTCAGATGAAGATTAAGAGCGAGGCGGAAGAGAGATACAGGATTCTGCTCTATCGAAGATCGATGTTAAGAATAGCGGAAAAGATAGCGGAAAAGGAAAATTGCTTGGCTTTAATTACCGGAGAGAGTTTGGGACAGGTTAGCTCTCAGACTTTAATTAATTTAAATATTATCGAAAGATCGATTCTTATGCCTGTTTTAAGACCTTTAATTGAAAAAGACAAAGAAGAGATTATTAAGATGGCTAAAAGAATAAAGGCTTTTAAAATATCTCAAAAACCTCAGGAAGATTGTTGCTCTCTGTTCGTTCCTAAAAAAGCGACAGCTAAAGGAGATTTAAAGAGAGTGGAGGAGCTTGAAAAAAAGATTAAGTCAGTTAGTCTTGAAAAAAGATTGACAAAAAAGGTAAAGGCTGTTATTTTTCCTTTAAATAGGGTATAATCAAAAAAGTTAATAAAAGGTCGAACTGTGATGTAGTTTAAATAATAAATATTATGACAACAGCATATTGCGTAAAATGTAAAAAAAAGGATCAGGAAATGCAAGATCCCAAGGAAGTAGAGATGAAAAAGAAAGGAGGAAAAGTAGGCAGAGCCATGACCGGCACTTGCCCTGCTTGCGGGACAAAGATGTTTAGAATTCTTCCATCAGCGAAATAAAAGAAAGGAAAGACCTTTGAAAGCCCCCGAAAGGGGGTTTTTTCTTGACATTAGCCCCTTTTTTATTAGAATAAGAAGAGAGATGAAATTAGACATTCCCCACAGAGCCACCTTATTAATATCTTTATTTCTGGCCGTTTTAGCAGTGACGGCTTTTCTCTTTATAGAAGGACCTAATCTAGCCAGCCTCTTACAAGGAAAGACTCACACTATCACTGTAGAGACGAGTAATCCAGAGCAAGGCTTGGTTCAAGTAGAAGAAGAGAAAAAAGAATCAATCTCTTTCTCGGTTCGTCATAATAAATCAACCACTATCGAGGCGCTTCCCAATAGCGGGTATCAGTTTGACCATTGGCAGGTAACGGCCAGTCCTATTCAAGACGAGATAGAATACGCCAGTCCAAGTCAAGATGGGATAAAGATATATGACAATCCGTACACCTTTAAAGCCAAAGAGTCTCTCTCTTTTCAAGCTTTCTTTCAAGAGAGAGAAGCACCAACTTCAAGTGCCAGCTTTACTCCCAAGAAAGAGCTTCCTGGTGAATTAATCCAGGTAACTCATCGGGCAGGCGAACCGGTTAGATTTAAACGAATTGTCTCTAAAGAAACTCATGAACTATTAGAACTTGAGCTACCTCTATCAGCTCAAGAGATTAATGTCTTTAAAATTATTGGAGAAGAAAAAGCTCCAATTAGTTTTAATGTTCAGGGAAAGATAGCTCCCGGAAAGATGATGCAGCAAGACCGAATCTTAGGGAAGTCCCAAGAGATATCTCTTGAAGATGATGGCCAGGAGTATGAAATAGACTTTGTCATGCCTCCGGCCGAGATAGAAGAAGAATTAATAAGTGAGACAAGAAAGAGAGTAACAGTGAGAGGCTCTGAATATCTCTCTTACCGTGACATTGTCGCCTTTGCCGATCTTCCCA
>PWQC01000013.1 GCA_003556925.1 Candidatus Nealsoniibacteriota bacterium
AAGAGACCAACATAGAAGAATCCCAAGAAGAATCCCAAATAATAACTGATCAAAATTGGCAGAAGGGCGTAAAACTTCCAACCCCGACGCCAAGCCCAGACAGTTAACCCGATCTCCAAGATAATCATGACCGCTCCTTTCTTTTAAGTTACTGTCTATCTTATAACATATTAATAAAAATATGTCAACTACTTATTGAGTTTTTTAATCCCTTCTTCGGAAAAACCAAAATGATGAGCTATCTCGTGATGAATTGTTTCAGCAACAATCCTTTTTACCTCTTCTTTGTTTCGAGCTATCTTTTCTATAGATCCTTTAAAGATTGTTATCTTGTCGGGCAAAACTTGACCGTAATTTGTTCTAACTGTTTTGGGTACCCCTTGATAAAGACCCAAAACTAAAGAGTTATCTTTATTCTTATAAAGCTTATCCTCTAGGCAGATCTCGACATTTTCCATCTTTTTCAAGATCTTTTCAGGTACAAGATCAATTCCATCCTTGACTAACTCTTCAAATTCCTGATTATTTAATCTTTTTAACACTTAACCTGATAATAAGCTTTTAAATGATCGCAGGAAGGACACTTTTCAGGGGGTTCGGTTCCAAAGTGGATATAACCACACTCACGACAAACCCATTCTACTTCTTCTTCTTTTTTAAAGAGTGTTCCATTCTCTAATTGTTCTAGATATTTTTTAAATCTTTCTTCATGATGTTCTTCGGCCCTGGCAATAGCCAATAATCTTTCAGCGATGTCTGAATATCCTTCTTCTTCGGCTTTTTGGGCAAATCCAGGATACATCTCACTATATTCATGTTTCTCTCCTTTAATGGCGGCTTTTAGATTTTCAATCGTATCGCCATATTGAGTTACCGCCACTACTTCTGTCTTAATTTCTTGATCATTTTCTTTTATCTTTTGGATGTGCTCAAATATTCTTTTAGCGTGCACTTTTTCGTTTTCAGCAGTCAAAGAAAAGATCTCGCTTATCTCTTCGTATCCTTCTTTTTTAGCTATCTTGGCATAAAAATCATAGCGATTTCTGGCTTGACTCTCTCCAATAAATGCTTGAATTAAATTTTTGATTGTCATATTTTTTTATCTATTATGTTACTAACCATCCTCCATCAACTGGAATAATCGCTCCGTTCACATAAGAAGAAAGATCAGAGGATAAAAATAAAACTACCTTAGCAATTTCTTCCGATTTTCCCATTCTTTTTAAAGGAATCCTTTGAATAATTCCCTCTAAAGCGCTCTTATCTGATTTGATGGGATCCACCATAGGAGTTTCAATAACACCGGGAGCGATGGCGTTAACTCTGATATTATATGGCGCCAAATCAACCGCCAAGGCGGCCGTCATTCCGGCAATCCCCCCTTTTGAAGCAGTGTAATGAACCAAGTTTGGAAAGCCTATCCCAATTTGACCCATGGAAACAGAGCCGATATTAATTATATTACCTGATCTTTGTTTGGCCATTACTTTAGCGGCCGCTAAAGAACATAAAAAATATCCTTTTAAATTAATATTGATGGTCTTATCCCACTCTTGTTCGGTCATCTCTAAAAAGGGCTTGAATTCCGCAATGCCGGCATTATTAACCAAGATATCTATTCGCTGCCACTTTTCTTCAACCTTTTTTATGAGATTATCAACTTCTAATTTATTGCTAATATCACATTTTATAGCTATCGCTTCTCCTCCTAAACTCTTTATCTCATCAACCACCTTTTCACACTCTTCTATAGAAAGATCAGAAACAACAACCTTCGCCCCAACTTCGGCCAACATTAAAGCATGAGCCCTCCCCATTCCTTGCTTTGCTCCGGTTATAATGGCAACTTTATCTTTTAAGTTAATCATTTTGTTTTATAATTTTTTCTTTCATCAAACTCTTTTTGTTTGCCTTTATTCCATTGTTGAACAGGTCTTAAATAACCGACAATTCTTGAATAGACTTCACATCCTTGGAAGTCCTTCAGGCTTTTGTCTTTGTCATAACATTCGTTGCACTTAAAAATGCTAATTTTTTTACCATTTTGGGAATAGACAAGATTTACCCCATTAATAATTTTTTCTTTTTCTATTTTGATTGCTTTTTGACAATCATGACAATTTTTTTTCATATTTTTTTATAACCTTTATTTAATTTTATTAAAAATATCTTTTTTGTCAAATTCAACTTACTCCGATCACTCTTATTATCGGACAATGTTTTTCAAGCGCCTTGATTACTCCTTTGACCCTTGAAGAAGGATAGGGATGTTCTATTTCAACAAAAAAAAGATAATCCCAAGTCTTTAAATGAGAAGGAATAGAGTGAAGAGAAGATAAATTTAAATTATTTTTAGTAAAGATATCCAAAATATCTCTTAACACTCCCACTCGATCATAGACCGCGAAAAGCAAAAGCGTCTTTTTAATGTTTAATTTTTTTTGAACCTTTTTATGGATATCATTTGAGATGATATAGAATTTAGTAAAATTATTTTTATTGTCTTCTATGTTTTTAGCCAAGACATTTAAACGATATATTTCAGCGGCATCGATCGAAGCGATAAAGCCGACCCTCTTCCCTTTTTCTTTCATAATAGGATAGACCGTACTCAAGGCGCTCTGTCTTTTAGCGCTTGGCATATTTTTGGAAAGCCAATTTTTACATTGAGAAAGAGCCTGTTCATGGCTCACGACTCGTTCTATCTCTTCTTTTTTTCTATTCCTACTCAAGAGTGATTGATGAATAGCCAAATCAAAGGAACCGGTTACCTTTACCGGGTATTTAATTAAATCATTCATAGTCTGAAAGACAATTCCGGTTGTACTGTTCTCAATAGGAACCACACCAAAGTCGATCTTGTGATTGTTAATTGATTCAAAGATATCTTTTGTTGTATTAAAGGCGACAAAATTAGTTTTTTTTGAAAAGACCTCTCTGGCCGCTTGATGAGAAAAAGTGCCGACTGGACCCAAGAAGCCGACTTTTGTCTTTTTTAGATCTATTAATCTCCTTTTTTTCTTTGTCTTTATCGGCTGATAGTCGATTATTCTTAAGACCTCGGCTGATTTTGTCTCTGCGATCTTTCTAAAATTATCTAGATTCTCTGATGTCTCTTTGAATTTTTTATCGAAAGTAAACAAACTCTTTTTCTTAATATCATCGGCAAGCTCAGAGACTTCTTTTTTGAAAGTAGTTAAAATCTTAGGGAAATAAGGATTCTCCATCTGAATAGAAGCAAGCATCTCTGGTTTTTGACCTAAAATTCTTCCTAAAATCATAGTTTGAAGACGAAAGACCGGAGTAAAAAAAGAAGAATTTAATCTCCATTTTTTAGCATAAAGAGTTCGAGCAAAAGAGATATTAGTAAAGTGAATTAAAGCTTGGATAATAGCCACTTGCTTGTCATGCTCTTTGGGAGAAATCTCAACTATCTCTGCTCCCTGAGAAACAAAAATTCTCTCTAAGAATTTTACCCAATTATTATCTTTAACATGACAGAAAACAATTGTTTGTCCCTCTAGATTTGGTGTTAAGGGCCCAAAGAGAGGATGCATTCCCAAAGCATTGACCTTGGCTCTTTTCATCTCTTCAACCGGTCTAACCTTTAAAGAAGTGACATCGCAAAGAAGAGCATCTTTCTTGAGAGAATTTTTTATCTCTTTGACTACTTTAGCCACTTTTAAAATAGGGACTGAAATAATAACAATATCAGATTGTTGAGTCAGCTCTTTATTGGTAAGAGGAGTACCGAAATCAGAGATTAAAACTTTTAGGTTTAATTTAATAAAAAAGTTTTCCAACCAACCGCCCATCTTTCCCCTTCCTCCAATTATACCGATTGTCGGTTTTTTATTACTCATTTAAAATGTATCTTTTTATCTGTTAAAAAAGAGTTTTTTGCATTCTCTTTTAAGGGTAAATCTTCCCGGAAAAAAGTACCCACTGATTCTTTTCTCTGCAATGAAATTTCAACAATTCTTTCTATCAGCTTTTCTTGAGAAGAAGGGGTTTTTTTGTTCTTAATCTCTCTTTGTAATTTTTTTAATTTTGTTTTTTTTCGAATCGGCCCAAGCGCTTCCCAAACCCCTCTCTTTCTCTTGTCTGATAAGCTTAAATCCCCTATCTCTTCTATTTTTTTATTTTTCGTCTCTTTTTTCTTTTTGTTATTAATCTCCTCGGCCGCTCTTTTGCCGAAGATTAAAGCGTCTAAAACGGCTAATCCACCTATCCTATTACTTCCATATAAGCCTCCTGTAATCTCTCCGGCCGCATAAACATTGTTTTGACTGGTTCGTCCGTTTCTGTTTATGGCCAACCCCCCAATAGAGAAATGAAAGGCCGGATGAAATTTAATCTTTTTAAGCTTATCTTTGGTAAAGTTTTTCAAAATAAAGCCGAATTCATTCTTTTTCTTATAATCTTCGAACCAGGCTTCAGAACAGATTAGTCGTCCAAATATTTTACCCTTTAAAGATTGAAGGTAAAACTCTTTAGTCATCTCATCAAAGATATAATGATGTTCATTCTTTTTGAGCGCTTCTGTTACTTTTTTCGATAAAAAACTCTCTCCTTTTTCATCTTCATATTCCATCTTAGTTAAGATATCCCCGGAGATTAAAAGATTGGGTAATCTTTTGTCAACTATTAAAAAAGGATGAAACATAAAGAATTCTATGTCTCTCATCTTTAAACCGGCTTCATAACAGAGAGACAAAATACTTCCGTCTGAACCGTTCCCTCCAGTCTTAAAAGTAAAAAAACCGCCCATTCCTCCAGCCGCTAATATTAGATTATTAAAAAAAACAGTCGTCTCTTTTCTTTTATTGAAAGAGCGAACTTTCACCCCTATAATTTTTTTAGCTTCATTAATTAAAAAATTTGAAACATCTCCTTTTAAGAGATTAACCCCTCTTTGTTTGCTCTTTTCGGTAAGGATACGCTTAACTTCTAAACCAGGAAGAGAATAGTCAGGGACTAAGCCAATATTTGAATTTCTAAATTTAATCCCCTTTTTTTTAAGATCATTAACCGCTTGCCGGTAATCTTCTAAAAAAACTTTTAAAAGAACAGGATCGCTCATTCCCTTACCGGTTTTCAATATCTTTTCTTTCAGTACTTCTTTCGGCTTAATCATTATATTCCAAGGCGAAAGTAGAGAATTTGAACCTTCTTTCTCAATTAATAAAACGTCTCCATTTTCGATATTTAAAGCGGCGTTCATTCCGGCCGCCCCTCCACCGATAATTAATGTTTGACACTTAATCATAGAAGCTAAGCCATTTAAGATAATGGTTGTCTTCTCCTCTTACTGTTTTATTAAATGATTCTTTTATCTTTCTTGTAACCTCTCCTATCTTTTTATTGTTAATAATTGTCTTATCAATCTGACCTATGGGACAAACCTCAGCTGCTGTTCCGGTGAAAAAAACTTCATCAGCTGTTTTTAATTCTTTAACCGTTATCTTTTTTTCTTTAACTTTATAGCCTATTTCTTGCGCAATTTGAATGACACTTTCTCTGGTAATTCCGGGAAGAATTGTACCGGAAGAAGGAGTAAAGATCTTTCCTTTTTTAACGATAAAGATATTTTCTCCCGGCCCCTCAGCAACAAAGCCCTTAAAGTCTAAAAGAATAGCTTCTTCCACTCTCTTTTTTTGAACCTCAATACTGGCTAAAACTGAGTTATAATAACAGCCGGAAATTTTGGCTTCCATTACTGACGAACCGGGATGAATTCTGATATATTTTGAAATTATTGTTTTAATCGGCTTTTCCTCACCAAGATATGCCCCCCAAGGCCAATTGATAATAGCGACATTAACAGGAGCGCCTTTTGGCTTCAATCCCATCTTGCCATAACCTAAAAAGGCGATCGGGCGGATATAGCATTCTTTGTCTTTATTAATCTTTATCAATTCTAAAATAGCTTTTTCTATCTCTTTTTTAGAAAAAGGAATCTTTATCCCCAAAACGGAAGCAGAATAAAAAAATCTTTCGACGTGTTCCTTTAAACGAAAGACGGCACTTCCCCTTTTTGTCTTATATGCCCGAATACCCTCAAAGACGGCCGAACCATAATGAAGCCCATGAGTCAAAACATGAACTTGAGCCTTAGGCCAATCAACCATCTTCCCGTCATACCATATTTTTTTCATGATAATTTATTCTATGATTATTGAATATCGTTGTCAAATAATCGACAATTACTGACAAAACAATTATTAGCAAGATTAAATAGAAATAATTCTTTTTTCATTAATAACGATTATATCATAATAATAAAAAAAGGACGAACCGCAGTCCGTTCCATAAATTTTCTTACACATATATTATTCCGCCTCGGCTTAAAAGTCGAAGCTTTTCTCTACAAAAGATATAGTTTATTTTGTTAAATTCTTATTTATCTTTTTTCTAAACCCTTTTTTGTTTATCTCTTTTCCTCTCAATATCCTGTCTACTTCTTGGATCTCTTCAAAAATGCCGGATATTAAATCATATCTTTTTAACTCTTTTAAAGAAGCCCACCGATAGTCGATATTTTCTTCATTAAGCTTAATTTTTCCAGACTTATATTGAGAAAAAAAGCTTAATACTAGGGATGGTGTTTTATCGGGATAGATAAAAATTAAATCACATAGATAGCGTACCCTTTTTATCTCTAAATTAGTCTCTTCTCTTACCTCTCTTTTTAGCGAATCTTCAAGAACAAAATACCAGGCGTCTTTGGAGGTCTTGGGACTGTTGATATAATCTTCCAGCTCTAATTTTCCCCCCGGCACGGTCCATCTTCCCGGGAAGGCTTTTTTGTTTAGCGAGCGACGAACGATTAAATATTTGTCCTCTTTATAGACTATCGCCGTTGAAGCAATTTTATACAAAGCCATATTATGGTGTTTCTAATTCCACCTGAATATGATAAACAGATGGTATCTTTATTTTAATTTTTTCTTTCATCTTGTCAATTATCTTTTCTATCTTATCTTTCATTTTATTTTTTGATAACTATATTTATCCAGAAAAGATTTTATCTCTTTATATCCCTTCCCCGCCAGAATACCCCCAGCTATCTCTGCATTCTGGGTAACCTCAACTAAACAAAAATCAGGAATAGAAAAATTAGCTTTCTCTTTTTTGTTTTTAAACTCAAAATCAACCATAGCAAGACCTTTTAATTTGTCTAAATAAATATCAATCTCTGCCACCCTTTTTTTAAAAGGATAGTAGTATCTAATCTTTCTTAGTCTCCTTCCTTTAATTTTAATTAATTCTTCGTATTCTTTTTTTGATAAAATAATCGTCTCTTCTCCTTGAATAGAAGCATCACCCTTGAATAAGGGCTTTTTTTTAGTGAAAGTATATTTTTTACCGGCTTTTCTTATTCTTAAAATTGGATGTTTCTCTTTCGTCGGAAGATAAATATCAAAAATCTCCAAAGATTTAACTCTATTCAATCCTTTTGGTTTTTCTCTTAATAAGAAAGTTCTTTCTCTCTCTGTTTCCATTATTATTGAATATTTTGATCTTCAATGAATTTATCAATTGAACGATCATAGCTTTTTTCTGCCTTAGAAGAAAAGTAGCAAGCCGGTAGTTCCTCCTTTTCACGATGGTGTTTTATACACTGACAGCAAAGTCCTTTTCTCGGACAGCCGGGATAGCTACAAGGACAATCTTTTAAGTTTTCTTGTTTAGAACAATTCATCTCTTTTTATTAAATAATTTAGGATTTTTAGCTTCAAACTTTTGAACTATTTTTTTCAAAACAGGCATCTCTCCTTTTTTAAGATAAAAATAACCCGCTAAAGAAGCGACAAGGGCGCCGATACTATCAAGGATAAGGTCCCACATAGTGTCATAAATAGCAATTCTACTAGAGCCGTGCTCTTTAATCTCTTCAATACTAAATATGGCTCGCTGCATATTCCTACCTAAAAAAGAATCTATAGCAAACTCATATATCTCCCAAACAGTTCCCAAGGCAACGGCAAAACAAAAAGACAATAAAGCGATTAAAAAAGGGCTAGCTTTCAGTCTTCCGCTTTTATACAGGGTATAAAGAATTAAAAAACCGGCAAATCCCAAAGCGACACCAGAAAAGGCGTGCATTAAAGAGTCCCACCACCAATAACGAAGATACCAATCCCTAGACATGCCCAAAAAAAGAGCACAATAAAGAAAGAGAACAATAGCAAACTGAATCTCTGCCGGAAAAATTACTTGGTATCTTTTTTCAAACAAGGTCGGTAAAAAAAGGATAAGAAAGAGAGTTAAAGAAGTAACAAAAAGAGCTATCCAATTTTTTTCATAGACTGAAAAAGGGATAGCAAGTAAAAGAATAATTTTGATAAATACGGTAATTATGAAATTAATTTTTTCAAAATAATTAAAATCAAACCATTTTTTTTTAAAATTCATAATCTTAAAATAACACAATTATTTAAAAAGTAAATTCTCAAAACGGCCATACTCGGGGTAAAAGAATTATTGATATAATAAAGATAATGACATTAAGACAAAGACCTAATTTCCAGTAGTCAGTAAACTTATAGCCGCCAGGATTCATTACCAAAAGATTGACTTGATGTCCCACCGGAGTAAGGAAAGCGCAAGAGCCGCCGATAGCCACAGCCATTAAAAAAGGATCAACCGAGACACCCATTCCCTGAGCCAAAAGAACGGCGATAGGGGCCATTAAAACAGCCACGCCGACATTATTAATGAAGTCAGACATTATGATACTTATTATTAAAACGAGAGCCAATGCGATTAAGGGAGAAAGATCAGTTATGTTTAGAAAACCGGAAGCGATAAGATCGGCTGCTCCTGAATTAATCATAGCTCCACCAAAAGGAATTAAAGCTCCAAGCACTATTACTATCGACCAATCCACACTTTGGTAGGCTTGTTTAGTGGTTAAAATACCAAAGCCAATCATAGCCAATGCCCCTAAAAAAAAGCTTATTTCCACCGGAAGAACGCCAAAGACAGTAAAAAGAATACTAAATAAAAAAATTAAAAGAGCAGCGGCCATACTGGCTGAGGGCTCAATGTTGATATATCTTTCAGCAAGTGGCAAAAGCTTCAAGTCACTTAAAAAGCGATCAATATCTTCTTCTCTTCCTTTTAAGAGAATAATATCACCCGATTTTAATTTTACGTCTTTTATCTTTTGATCTATCTCTTGTTCGTGTCTGGAGATAGCTTCCACCTCAACGTTAAATTTTTTATAAACACCAACCTCGTTTAAGGTATATCCTATTATCCTGGACAAAGAACCGACGACCACCTCGACTTCTATCGCTTCTTTTTCTTCTTCCGATTCTTTGGATAGATTAAGTTTAAGACCGGTCAGCCTGATAATGGTTCTAATAACCTCTGCATTCGCCTTAATCAAGACTGAATCCCCTTCTAATACTCTTTCTTCATTATTAGGATTAATAATTCTTTCGTCTCCTCTTATAATAGAACAAACAATGAACTCTTCTTTAATTCTTTTTTTTAGATCCTTTATCCTTTTTCCGGATAAAAAAGATTTGCGAGAGACTAAAAATTCCGAAGTGTAGTCTTCTATTTTAGATATTTCTGCTTTTTTAACTTCTCCTTTCCGATCAGGCATTAACCTCCACCCTATAAGAGAGATGAAAAATATAGAGGCCAGAACAATCCATAAACCGACCTGACCAAAGTCAAAAACATCAAAAGACCCCATCCCTAAATCAGCCCTAAAAGAAGAAACAATTATATTCGGCGCATTGCCGATAAGCGTTAAGAATCCCCCCATATGCGCAGCAAAGGCGATAGGGATTAGATAATATGCCGAAGAGATCTCTTTTTTTCTAGCCATTCCTATAGCCAAAGGCATAATTATGGCTAAAGCTCCTATGTTATAAACAAAAGCAGAGACAAAGGCGGTAATAATAGTCAAAAGAGAGATTTGAATCCAAAGACTTTTTCCCTTAATAGGCAGTTTAGCTAGAATTAAATCGATAAATCCTGTATTAATAATCCCTCTGCTCATGATTAAAACGGCCACCACAATAATAACCGCTGGATTACTAAACCCCCGAAAAGCGCTTTCAAATGGAACAACCCCTCCTAAAATTATGACAGTTAAGGCGATTAAAGCCACTATATCATACTTTATCTTTCCCCAAATCCAAAAAGTAAGAGCAAAGATTATTGCGCTGAAAAGGATTATTTGCTGCCCTATTTCGTTTAAGTACAACATGTTAATTCAAAACCCAAATAGCATAATTTAAATAAGCGGCGAAACCAACCCAAACAAGATAAGGAATAAGAAGGTAAGCAGCTTTTTTTGATATCTGGTAAAAAATAATTATAGTTAAAATAATAACCCCTAGAAGTATAAAGATATTAATTAACCCCAAAAGAGGATTCTCCATTCCAAAGAAAAGAATGGACCAAAGAGCGTTTAAAAAAAGCTGAATAAAAAAGATAATAACAGCCATTCTTTTTTTGTTACTACCATAAGATTTCCATACTAGAAATAAAGAGATGCCCATTAAAGTATAGAGAGTTATCCAGGCTGGGGCAAAAACCCAACCAGGGGGAATTAGAGTTGGTTTAACTAATTGGTCATACCAATTCGAAATAGCGGAAACGGTAAAAAAAGAGCCGATCACTCCGGCTGCTTGAGATACTAAAATAGCGGTAATAAGTTTTAAAAAATCACTAATTTTCATATTTTATTTAATAAGTTCTGCTTGTCTCTTTTCTTCTTCTATCCAATAATCTTTTTCTGATATAAGAGATGACTTTTCTTCAAGTAACTCTTCTAGCAATTCGCCGTCATACTCTTCAGCGGCCACTATAATCTTCTCTCTAATCTGATTCACCTTATCTATCGCTACAAGCAAGTTTTCTAAAATAAAAACATAGTCTTCACTAATTTTAATCTCCTCTTTTAAAAGATCATCGCCACGATCGATCTCTTCTAGCCATCTCTGATGAGAGTTCTTTACGGCCTCAACATCCATACGCATTAATTCAGCCCCTTCTTTGGCTGTTATGACTTTCTCCTTAACCGCCTGCCACGCCTCTTCGTCATAATCCTCGATAATAATTATCTCTTCCTCTTCTTCTAAAAAAAAATCATCTTTCGGAAAAAAGAAAATTAAGTAGATAACACCGGCAAAGATTACAGTTATTAAGATAATAATAAGAAATTTTTTCATATTACCCTTCATTGTCTTCTTCAATTTCCACTTCTTTTTTTATCTCCTCAAATTCATTTTCAATCTCTTTAAGTCTCTCTTTGCTCTTCTTAATAAGATTAACGGCCTCTTTAGCTTTCTTTAAACCTTCTTCTACGTCTATCTCTTCTTGATTATCAAACCATTCAGTAATTTCGGCTAAACGCTTAAGATCCGTATTTAAATTTTTTTCTTCTTTAGTCATTTTTTTTAATATTTTTTATCTCGGAAATAATATTTCCATTTGATATTTTTAAATTAATCTCTTTACCAAGATTAACGTCTTCTGTTTTTTTAATTATCTTTCCATCAATTCGAGCGATGCTATAGCCAAGCTTCAGCTGTCTCTTGGGATCATTCAAATTAATCACTTTACCAGCATAATCTATCTGTTTTTTTCCTTGGGATATTAAAAGTTTAAGTCCCGAAAAAGATTTAACAGTAAAATCTTCTATCTTAATCTTAACATTTAATAAAATATTTTGAAAGTTCCTAAAAGAAAGTTTCAATCTGTTTTCGATCTCTTTATGATTTTTAAAGATAAAATCACAATAATTGTCCAAGCTTCGAATCGATTGAAACATAAAAGTATTAAGATTATTTATTTTTTCTTGATAAATACTGATTACCTTCCTCTCTTTTTTTTCAATAAATAAAACAACCTTCTCCCAAGGTCTATTAATCAGATTAGCCGAAGCAGTGGGAGTAGAAACAGCAAGATCAGCGGCCAGAGAAACTAAAGGGATGTCCTTGTCATGTCCAATACCGACTATAACGGGAACGGGAAAATTAACCACCTCTCTCACTAATTTTTCATTATTAAAAGCGATCATCGACTCTAAAGACCCTCCTCCTCTAATAATAATCAAAACTTCAATCTCTCTTTTTTTAAATGTTCTAATTGCTGATAAGAGATCTCGAACCGCTGTCTGTCCCTCAACTCGTGAATCGATCATCTCTACTTTAAAGCCGAACTTCCCTAAATTATTGCAAAAATCGGCAATAACCGCTCCTTTTAAAGAAGTAACCACTCCTATCTTTTGAAGATACAAGGGAATCGGTCTTTTTCTTTCTTGAGCAAAGACCCCCTCTTCACTTAATTTCTTCTTTAATTTTTCATACTCTTTTTTAAGCTCTCCTTCCCCGGCATACTCGATCGCCTCCGCGATAAAAGAAAATCCATATTGTTTGTGTATGTTAGGAGACCCAGAGGCTATAATTTTAGCTCCCTCTTTTAATTCAACTCCATAAAGTTTATAGTGATGTCTCCAAATTATACACTTAATAATACTCTGGTCCTCTTCATCTTTTAAGGAGAAATAAAGATGACCGGTCGGTCCAAAATCAAGACTACTAACTTCTCCTATTATCCTGCCTTTATATCTTTGTATGCCTTGATTGAGGATGGCAATATATTTTGAAACAGATAACGGCTCTTTCATTAATACATTTCTTTTTTTATAAAACGAGACAAAGCATAGATAACAGTGCTTTCAAAAGACCTCTCTCTTGAAATTAAATTATTAGTAAAAAAGCCGATACAACCATCGTGCTGTTTAGTGTTTTTTAACCCTCTAATTTCATCCATTATCTCTCCTAATTCCTGATTTTTTTCTCTCACTTTTTTAACTATTTTTTCCGGCATGAAAAGTCCTCCCCCTTGAGCATAACCCCAAAGATTATCTTTATTCGTTATCGCCACAAAGCCTGACAAAAAAGTACCTATCTCTTCTTTCTCAAAGCCCGCCTCCATACCTACGCCAAAATCAGCTTCTATTTTTTTCATAGCCGCTTTGGCTCTATTTTTCGAACCTTTAACCATCTCTTCAAAAGAAAGAGGCATATCCGAAACACTTGAAGAGACTGACACTCCGATAACTTGACAATCGCCGAAAACTTTTTCAAAAGCTGATCTTACCGCTTGAATCTTAATTGGGTTTTTTGATCCAACCGCTATTTTTTTCATATATCTCTCTATATCATAAAATAAAAAATAAAAAAACCTGAAAAATTTTCAGGCTAAAAAACAGATAGTGTTTTTTTAAAATTGTTATTTCCGAAACTCCTTATTTCTTATTTTTTCTATTTTCTTTTTAAGTAATTTTCCAGCAAAATCCATTCTTCTGACTTTGAAATAATCTTCAAAAGCAAGAATATGTGATTTAAAGATAAAGATTAACAAGAGCGTCATTAAAGCAGGGAAGACGATATAGAATAAAAACGAAGTGCCTATTCCCGTTACCACCCCGGTAGCCGCTCCTAAAACATGACCTTTGACAACAACTATTTCTGCTGAATCTGTGTTTGAAATATCGTCACTTAACGCTTTTGCGGTATTAACAACGCGTGTCTCTCCAAGAGAGAAATAAGCGGTAGTAAATAAATTGGCATCAAAAGTAATAATTTTTTCTTCCCCGGCAGAGAAGTTACCGATATTTAAACCAGCATTAACGTCACCAGAGACCGAATTGTTATTTATCTTTAAATTTCTTGGACTCCCTACTTTATCGGGTAAAATATCTCTAAGAACAACATCAGATAAACTATCATTTCCCGCCCTAATCGCAATTCTAAAAGAGACTACATCTCCCGGAACAGCCGTTACAGAATTAGAAAAATCAGTTCCATCGGAAAGATTTCTAACCAACTTACTTATCATTAAAGGATTTTCATCTATTTCTTCAACATTAACAGAGCAAGTTCTTGTCCTCGTCTGACTTCCTGATTCCACGGTAAGAGTAGCTGTCTTTGTTCCGGCTGAGTTAAAAGTTCTGCTACAGTTCTGAGAAGATCCAGAGCAGTCTCCAGACCAAGAATAG
>PWQC01000041.1 GCA_003556925.1 Candidatus Nealsoniibacteriota bacterium
AGACGATACTCGACCGGATCTTCAATGGTAATAATCTTTATCTCGGGACTGTTAATCTTTTTTAAGACCGCGTACAAAGTTGTCGTTTTTCCGGATCCAGTCGGCCCGGTAACAATGATCATCCCATTGGGTTTTTTAATCTCTTTCGCAAAGATATTTGACAAGTATCTGTTTAAACCCAACTGCTCGATGGTAATCAGGCTCTGGGGATCTAAAATCCTCAAAACAAATGACTCTCCGTTTTCAGCCGGCAAAGAAGAAGCCCTGATCTCGATAAGGTCTTCCATAACGATAGAAAAACGACCATCCTGAGGCTTATTACTCACATTAAGCTTTAATTTAGCTAAAAGCTTTATTCTAGAATTAAGCGCTTTATAAATTTTGGAATCGAAACTGAAAACATCTTGTAATACCCCGTCCATTCTTATTCTCAGTTTCGCCTGATCCTCTTCTGGTTCAAGATGAATGTCAGATGCTTTTAGTATGATAGTACCCATCAAGATGATCTCTAAAAGTTTGGTAGTGTTTTGACCCAGAGAAGAAGATATCTTTTCTTTAAAGTCTTCTATATTGTTTATCTCTCTCCTTAAGCTGTTTACCACTACCGAGCTAATAGCTATCTCTCCGGTGATTTTTTTTTCCTCTTTCATAAATATCTAATTATATGCTATATTAATTCAAGATAATAGTCAATGAAATTTTTATCCCAAAATCCAAGCGAAACCAAAAAAATAGGAGAGAAGATAGCAAAAAAGGCGCCCCTCGTCTTGGCTTTAAAGGGAGATCTGGGGGCGGGAAAGACGACCTTTCTTCAAGGATACGCTAAAGGATTGGGAGTAAAAGAGAGAATTACAAGCCCCACCTTTCTTATCTTAAAAAAATTCCCGATAAAAAATAATTATTTTGTTCACCTTGATTGCTATCGAATCCAAAAATCAGAAGAGATTATAGCACTTGGCTTTAAAGAGATGGTCAATAAAAACTTCATCGCCGTTGAGTGGCCGGAAAAGATAAAAAATATTTTACCCGAAAAGACCGTTTTTGCTTTTTTCAAAATTATCGATAGAAATAAAAGAGAGATTATTATTATATGAAGATTATTATTATAGACGCTAACGCAGTCATTCATCGAGCCTTTCACGCCCTCCCTCCTTTGGTTAACAAGAAGGGAGAAGAGACCGGCGCCGTCTACGGTTTTCTTCTTTTATTTTTTAAATTATTAAACGAATTCAAGCCGGATTATATCACGGCCGCTTTTGATTATCCGGCCCCTACTTTCAGACATAAAAGATATAAAAAGTATAAAGCTCAGAGAAAAAAATCTCCCCAGCCCCTTTACGATCAGATCGAAGAGATTAAAGAAATGCTAAAAAGATTAAAAGTAAAGACTTTTGAAAAAAAGGGCTACGAAGCCGATGATTTAATCGCCAGTATAGCCAAGGCCTGCCAAAAAAAAGAGATAGAGACAATTATAGTCAGCGGAGATTTAGATCTCCTTCAAGTGGTCGACCAAAGGATTAAGGCCTACATCTTAAAAAGAGGAATAAAAGAAGCTCTCTTATATGACCTTCAAGAAGTCAAAAAAAGATATCAAGGGTTAAGGCCCGATCAGTTGACTGACTTAAGGGCTCTGAGAGGAGACGCTTCAGACAACATTCCCGGCGTCCCGGGTATTGGAGAAAAAACCGCCATCAAACTTTTAAAAAGATACGAGTCTTTAGATAATATCTTAAAAGAAACCGAGGAGCCTCTCCAAAAAAAGATAGAAAAAGAAAAGAAAAAAGCTCTCCTCTCAAAAGAATTGGCTAAAATAAAAAATGATGTTAAGATTAATTTTGAGATCGAAGAGTGTCGACAGGATATTTTAAAGAAAGAAAACCTCTTAAAAGTTCTAGAGGAAAAAGGTTTCAAGGCTTTAATAAAGAGGTTTTCTGTTAGTGAAAATTTAAAACTTTTTTAATATGTTTTTCAAGAAAAAAAAAGAAGAAACTTTCAAGGAATTTTATAAAAATTTCCTTGCCCCCTTCAAAGAAGAGGGAGACAAGCTTCTCTCTGTCATCGAAGTCTTTGAAGACGGCATTCTTTTTTTAGACGAAAACCAGAAAATCGTTCTTATTAACCCTAAGGCAGAAGAAATTTTAGAGGCTAAGAGAGACGATCTTTTCAATAAATCTCCCTTAAAACTAAATCATCTTCCCAACTTTAAACCCCTCGTTCCATTTTTAATTGAAAAAGAAAAGATCAAAAAAGAGATAATGGTTAGTAATAATCACTATTTTTCCTTATCCATTGTTCCTGTTTATTCTCAAGAAAAATTTTTAGGAACCATCGCTACTATAAAAGACATTACCCAGTTAAAGATGAACGAAAAAGCTAAGAGCAATTTTGTAACTTTGGCCGCTCATCAATTCAGAACGCCCACTTCGGCGATAAAGTGGGCTCTGTCAACTCTTTTGAAAGGAAACTCGGACAATTTAACCGCTCAACAGCTATCTCTCCTTCAAAAGACATATGATATGAATATGGGTATGATTAATTTAATCAACAATTTTCTGAATTTTGTCAAAACAGAAAAAGGAGAGCTACTTCTTAAACCAATCCTTGTCCAGTTTGAAGACTTTGTCTTAAAGATCGTTAAAGAAAACAGAGAAAGAATAGAAATGAAACAATTAAAATTAAACTTTAGATCTCCTTCCGAATCTTTTCCAAAGATAATGATTGATCCGGTTAAAATGAAAGTAGTTGTGGAAAATATATTGGATAACGCCATAAGATATACTCAGGAAAAAGGAACGATTGATATCTATTTCAGAAGAGAAGAAGAAGAGATCAATGTCTACTTTCAAGATAGCGGAAGAGGAATTCCAAAGAGCCAACAAGATAATGTTTTCTCTTATTTCTTTCGAGGTTCAAATATTGTTCAGGTGTACACCGAAGGAATAGGACTGGGCCTTTTCTTGGCAAAAAGCATTATAGAAGCCCATGAAGGAAGAATCTGGTTCGAGTCAGTTGAAAACAGAGGAAGTCTTTTTGCCTTCTCTCTTCCCATTAAAAAAGATTTTGACGAATTTATAACAAAAGATTTTTATTAATATGACCCAGAAAACAAACGATCAAGAAATTTTAGCTGTTTCAAAGATAATCTCTATTTTCACCGATGGTATTCTTTTTTTTGACCAATCAAATAAACTCGTCTTAATGAATAAGGAGGCAGAAAAGATCTTAAACATCTCTAAAAAAGACGTAATAAGAAAAAAAATTATAGAATTGATAGGCACACCTTATTTAGAAAATATTGTTGGAGCCCTATTGTCTGGCCGTAAAAAACGCTGGGAAGAAGAGATGGAAATTAATGAAAAAATTATTAACGTTTCCTTTGTTAAGAATAACGGCACCTTAATCGTTTTACACGACATCACGAAAGAAAAGATGGTAGAACAGATGAAAAATGAATTTGTTTCCATCGTGGCTCACCAACTAAGAACACCTATCTCTTCTATTAAGTGGACCTTGAAGATGTTTTTAGAAGAAAGCTTTGGCCGAACCACCAAAGAACAAAAGAAATATTTAAAAAAAATATATACCGTTAATGAAAAGATGGTAGAATTAATTAATGACCTTTTAAACATCGCAAAGATAGAAGAGGGAAGATATGTTTATAAGCCTGTCTCAACTAACTTGGGACGGTTAATAGACTCAACCATAGAACAGTTCAAAGAAAAAGCCGAAGCTAAAAATATCAAAATTTCTTTTAATAATTTAGAAAAAAACGCTAAAGTTGTTGTTGATCCGGAAAAGATAAAATTGGTTCTTCAAAATTTAATTGATAACGCTATTAAATATAACCACGAAGAAGGAAAGGTTATGATTGCTTTAAAAAAAGAGGAAGACAACCTGCTGGTCTCAGTAAAGGATACGGGTATGGGAATTCCTACAAACCAACAAAAAAGAATCTTTACCAAATTTTTTAGAGCGGCTAATGTCATGAAAACAGACGCCGAAGGTTCGGGCTTGGGCCTTTATATCAACAAAGAACTTATTGAGGCTCATGGAGGAAAGATATGGTTTGAGTCAGTTGAAAAAAAAGGAAGCTCTTTCTATTTCTCTCTCCCCTTGCAAAAAAATAAAAATAAGATAAAATAAAAACGTATGAAGAAAAAAATATTAATTGTAGAGGATGATCGTTTCCTAAGAGAGTTAATCGCCAAAAAGATAAAAGAGCAAGGATATGACGTAAGTGAAGCGGGAGATGGAGAAAGCGGGCTAAAACTGATAAAAGAGACAAAGCTCGACTTAATTTTACTTGATCTTATTCTTCCGGGCATCGACGGCTTTCAGGTTCTTAAAAATATCAAACAAGACCCAGAGACGGCCGACATCCCGGTAATTATTCTTTCCAATCTTGGTCAAAAAGAAGATATCGATAAGGGTATGGATCTTGGCGCAGAAGACTTTCTAATCAAAGCTCATTTTACTCCCGGAGAAATTATTGAAAAAATAAAAATAACATTAGATTAAAAAAAATATGCCAAAAAAAATATTAATCATTGAAGACCACGTCTTTTTAAAAGAGCTCATTGCCAAGCAACTAAACGAAGAAGGCTATGAAATAATCGAAGCGGAAGATGGAGAAGAGGGCTTAAAAAAAGCAAAAGAAAAGCCTGACTTAATTCTACTCGACCTTATTCTTCCGGGCATCGACGGCTTTCAGGTTCTTGAAAATATCAAACAAGACCCAGAGACGGCCGACGTCCCGGTAATTATTCTTTCCAATCTTGGCCAGAAAGAAGATATTGACAAGGGTATGAGTCTCGGTGCAGAAGACTTTTTAGTTAAAGCTAATTTTACTCCCGGAGAGATTATTGAAAAGGTAAAGAAAAGACTAGATGCCTGAGCTGCCGGAGGTAGAAACAATCAAAGAAGATCTAAAAACAAAAGTCCTTAATCGGACTTTTGTTGATCTTTGGACGGATACAGAAAAAATTATTAAAAAAGAATTACCTCTCTTTAAAACAAAGATTAAAAAAGCTCAGATAAAACAGATCGAAAGAAAAGGGAAAAATATCATTATCTCTCTTTCTAATAATTATTATCTTTTGATTCATCTTAAGTTAACAGGTCATTTCCTTTATGATCAAAGAGACCGATACACAAGAGTGGTCTTCTCTTTAGATAATGGTAAAATACTTTCTCTTTCAGATTTAAGAAAATTTGCCAAGATAGAGCTATTAACTAAAGAAGAGCTAGAGAAAAAATTAGCAAAAATTGGCCCCGACCCTTTAAAGATATCATTAAGAGAGTTTAAAAAGGCAATGCCTAAAAGAGGGAAAATAAAATCAATCTTGATGAACCAAGAGATAATATCGGGTATTGGCAATATCTACGCCGATGAAATTTTATGGAAATCAAAAATTCATCCCTTGACTGATATCTCTCAAATTAAAAATTTAGATCTCATTCTTAAAGAGACAAGAAATATTTTAAAAAAAGCGATTAAATTAAGAGGAACAAGCGTTTCGGACTACAAAGATCTTCAAGGAAACGAGGGCTCTTTCGGAAAAGAAAGAAACGCCTATCGAAAGAAAAGTTGTCCAACTTGCCAAACAGAGATAAAAAGAATAAAATTGGGTAATAGAAGCTGCTATTTTTGTCCTTCCTGCCAAAAAATATGATTATTTTCTTTTTCGGAGCAGACACCTTTAGATTAAAGGCCAAAACAAGAGAAATTTTAGATTATTATAAGAGAAAGAAAAATGGTCTTAATCTCATCTCTTTTGATTGTTTAGAAAAAAATTTCAAACAACTAAAAGAGACCTGCTCTCAAAATTCTTTGTTTAAAGAAAAAAAATTAATCTTAATTGAAAATCTCTTCAAGAACAATGATTTCAAGGACCTTTTTTTTAAAGAAGTAGCTTTTTTTCTTTCTTCTCAAGACAACATCTTACTACTCTCGGAGGATCAAGATTTAAGCGAAAAAGATTCTTTAGTCTCTTTTTTGATCAAAAGTGCCAAATACCAAAGATTTAATTTTTTAACGCCGCTCCAAATTAAAAAGTGGATAAAAAAACATAATCTACAGATAGAAGAAGAGGCACTTTCTCTTTTAATTGAATCTACTAAAAATGACCTCTGGAAATTAAATAATGAAATTAAAAAACTGACCAACCTTTTCCAGGGGAAAAAAATAACTAAAAAAGACGTTTTACTCTTAACTGAAATAAAATTAGAGTCTGATATCTTCAAAACAATTGAGGCGATCTCTAGAAGAGACAAAGCACAAGCCGTTAAGCTTGTTTATTCTCACCTAGATAAAGGGGACCCCCCTTTATATCTTCTCTCTATGATAAGTTACCAATTTAGAAATTTAATTATCCTTAAAGAGTTAATTGATCAGAGAGTACCCCCTGAAAAGATCTCTCAGCAGAGCAAACTTCACCCTTTCGTAGTTAAAAAATCTCTTTCTCTTTTAAGTAATTTTTCTTTTGAGGAACTAAAAAAGATCTATCATAAGATATTTCAGATAGATACTAAGATTAAAATAGGAAAGATAGAACCCGAGACGGGATTAATGCTTTTGATCGCCGAGATTTAATTTTTTGCTAATCCTTGATTTTTTTCTAGCGCTGGTATTTTTCTTGATAATTCCTTTTTTGGCCATCTTATCAAGATTTTTATAAATCAAAGGAATAAGCTCTTTCGCTTTTTCTTTGTCGTTTTCGGCAAGACAAGAATCCATCTTTTTTAAAAGATCTCTCATCTTCTTCTTGTAAATCAAGTTCTCTTTTTTCTTTTTTATGTTTTGCCTCAGAGCTTTCTGGGCAGATTTAATAACTGGCATGATATCTTAAAAATAGCATAAAAATTAAAAAACTGCAACTGCCCTCAAGTAAATATTTGATTTAACTCCTTTCCCTTTAAGATAGACTTCTTTAATCAAAAAACCTTCTCTTTCCACTATTTTTTTTAATTCTCTTTTAGAGAATGCATGATAGTACATATTATTTTTAAGCAAAAAGAGGTCTTTAAAATCGAGCTTCGTCTTTCTGATCATCTTTAAGAGGGCATACTTTAGAATCAATCTTTTTTTCTTCTCCCATAAGTTCCAGACTCTAATGGTTAAAATCCCCCCCGGCTTTAACACTCGATGCATCTCCCTTAAGAATTGCCTCCTCTTTTCTTTGGAAGGAATCTGATGTAAAACTCCAATGCTAAATATTTCATCAAAATAATTATCTCTAAAATCAAGACCGAGAAGGTCGGCCCTTTGAAAACAACCCTCGGGATATCTTGTTCTGGCGATTTCAATTAATTTCTCTGAAAAATCAACGCCGATATAGTCTGCTTTGTTCAGGAGAGGATAAAGGTAGCCGGAGCCGCAACCGGCATCCAAAACTAAATCATCCTTTTTAACATAACGAACAAGCTCCTCTAAATCAGACGGAGCATATCTTCTCGCCATTGCAAAAGTCTTTGAATTAAGGTTATAATCTGTTTGAGTTTTAGTGCTTAAATATTGAGCGTATTTTTTATCCATGAATCTAAAAAATGTTAAAAACAAAGAAGAATTAGAAGACTTTAAAAGAGATTTAGCTAAAAAAAGAGGAGAACAGACAATCTCTAATGTAAACTTGCTTAAAGAGTATCATATTTACTGTAAAAGCAAAAGAAAGAGACCCAATCCTTTTTTGACGGACTTACTGATAACCAGAAGCGTAAGGTCTTCTTCGGGCGTAACGGTCGTCTCTGTGCTTACAAAACCTTACCCTTGTCCAGGAAAGTGTATCTTTTGCCCTGAAGAAAAAGGAATGCCTAAAAGTTATTTTTCTACCGAACCGGCGGTAATGAGAGCTATCGCCTGTTCTTTTAATCCCTACCTTCAGGTTCAAAAAAGACTTCAATCTTTGAAAGCGAATGGCCACCCAACAGACAAGATAGATTTAATTGTTCTGGGGGGGACTTGGTCTTTTTTAAATAAAAAATACCAGACCAACTTTATCACTCAATGTTTTTTGGCTGCTAACAACAGTAAAAAAAGACATACATTAGAAAGAGCTCAAAAAATGAACGAGAGAGCCCGGCAGAGAATTATCGGCATTACAGTAGAAACAAGGCCTGATTTTATTAACGAAAAAGAAGTAATTAGGATGAGAAGACTGGGCATTACTAGAATAGAAATGGGGGTTCAAAGCATCTATGACGACGTCTTAAAAAAGAATAAAAGAGGACACGATAGAGGTGAAGTAATTAAGGCGACTTATCTATTAAAAAAAGCCGGCTTTAAAGTTTGCTATCATCTGATGCCTAACCTTTTGGGGTCAACTTTAAAGAGAGACGAAGAGATGTTTAAAGAAGTATTCCAAGATTCTCGTTTTATGCCTGACTTTTTAAAAATATATCCCTGTGCTCTTCTAAAAGAGGCCTCTCTTTATAAGATATGGCAAAAAGGAGGATATCATCACTACTCAGAGAAAGAATTAATTAATCTTTTAATAAAAGTAAAAGCGACTATCCCTCCTTTCTGTCGGATCCAGAGACTTATTAGAGATATTCCTTCTAGGCAGATAGTCTCGGGCCCGGCCAAGATATCAAACTTAAGGCAAGTCTTAAAGAGGAAAGGAGCAATCTGCCGCTGTATAAGATGTAGGGAGGTGAGAAAACATAATTTAAAAGAAAAGCTCTTCTTGTTTCAGCAAGAATACGAAGCCTCTTGGGGAAAAGAAATTTTTCTCAGCTATGAAAATAGAGAGCAAAAGAGATTATACAGTTTATTAAGATTAAGGCTACCCTACGAAAAGAAACACTTTATTACTTCTTTAAAAGACGCTGCCTTAATAAGAGAAGTTCACACCTTTGGAAGAATTAATCCTTTATTAGCGAAAAAATATTCTTTATCGTTTCAACACAAAGGACTGGGCAAAAAGCTTATTAAAAAAGCAGAAGAGACAGCCAGACGCCACGGCTTAAAAAAGATAGCCGTCATCTCGGGAGTGGGAGCGAGAGAGTATTATAGAAAATTGGGTTATAAAATAGAAGACACTTATATGGTTAAGCCCTTGAAATCCTAGTTAACCCCGAGCAAGGAACAATGGCCACTCCTTTTTTTTCTAATTCGTCGAGAAAGAGATTAACTCCCAAAGAATCGGAAGAGATGTGGCCGGCGATGACCACATTCAAATTAGCTGCTTCCGCCGCTTTTTTATTTTCTTCAGAGATGTGCATCCCAACAACTGTTCCGATTCCGGCTTGAGCCATCTTCTCATAAAGCTTTGCTGAGCCCTCTGTCCCGCCGGTAATCTCGGTCAAAACAATCTTGCCGCAATAATTTTCTTCTTGACCAGCAAAGACTTTGGGGCCAGCTCCTATCTTTTCCGCTTCTTGGTACTCCGGAATCAATTTTAAAGTTTTTATTAAGTCTTCCACTCTCTGAAAGTTTTCTTTCTCAATCTTTTTCTTTAAAAAATTGGCGGCTAAATTATCACAAACAGTATGAAAACAGACCAAGTTTAACCCTAAGAGCTTAGCAGCATCTACCGTCCTTTGATGGTTGACCGCATTTATTCCTCTAGCCACTTCTGAAATTCTCTCTTTAGTTAATTTTTCGGCGATATTAATGGGAACTCCGTACTGATTTAAAACTTCAACTTGAAGATCCATCACGTCAGTCAGATGAGCAAGGCCGACACCCAAAGGATGGTGAGAAAAAACTAAATCTACCTCCTTAAGTTCCTTGGCGATCAACAGCTCGGCTGGATCAATGTCGATGCCAACCAAAATCTTTTTTATCTCTCTATCTTCGGCGATATGTAGGACTCGACTATCCAAAAAAGGATTACTCAAGGCCTCTATATCAAATCTTTTCTTTTCTTCTTCAGAAAGTTTTTCATATTTTTCTCTCTTCCTCGCAAGGTTTTGTTTAATCTTTTCTCCGCCCCTTAAGTCAGATTCTATCCCCATCTTTATGGCTAAATTATAGATATCCTTAATTTTCATATCTTTGTTTTAGTTCTTTTATCTCTTCTTCCTTTTTTTTAAGATCCGAACCCTCTCTTCTGATTCGGCTCTTTTCCTTTCTAATAAATTTTCTTAATGATTTTGGCTTTTTTTTCATATTATTTTTGTGCCCTCACCAGGACTCGAACCTGGAACAAACTGATTAAGAGTCAGCTACTCTACCATTGAGTTATGAGGGCTAATCACAATCAATTATTTCCCAGCGATTTTCATAATCTTTCCACTCAACGTGTCCCAAGACCTGGAAGAAGACATTAACCAATATCCAAGCACTATAAACTAGAACCGTTCCTATAATAATGGTTTTAAAGATATTTCTTGCCTTACTGATATATTCCGCCCCCTTACTGGGATTCGCATAGGCGACGACGAGTACCACCCCTCCCAAGATAATCATAAAGGGAACTAAAATAGGGATAATGGTAAATAAAAAGAAATCTATAACATTGTTTAATAAAACAAAGAGATGGCAAATCTCACATTCTCCAATTTTGCAAGGAACCAAACCTTCGCTTTCTTCTGCCAAAGCCAAAAAAGGGGTAAAGAGAATAAAAAGAAAAAGGGATAATTTTTTCATCATCTTCATGATAATATCTTTTTAAAAAAAAGTCTACCGAGCAAAAGGATTTCTTGATCCTGTGGGAGATCGAAATTCAAAATGAACATGGCAACCGGTAGTATATCCAGTCAAGCCGATATGACCAATGGTTTGACCTCGAGAAACTCGTTGTCCCGAATTAACAAAACGATGAGACTGAAGGTGACCATAATAAGTAACTATTCCATTATCATGAAGAATTCGAACATAATTCCCTCCTACCGGGTGATAACCGGTTCTCTGTACTGTTCCTCTCTCCGAAGCATAAACAGGAGTACCACAAGGGGCTCCGAAATCGATTGCATTATAATGATGAAGTCCTTGAGTAATTCTAATAGGTCCGGGAACCGGATAACCAAAGTTTGATCCGGAAGAAGAGACGCTACGTGGACTTGGAAGTGAAGACGGCTTGATCCCGTCGGGAATAATTAAAAAGTCTCCGGCAATAATCTGGTCTGCCGAAGATATCTCGTTATAACTTATAATCTTTTCAATGTCCGCTTTATACCACCCCGCCACTTCGCTTAAGGTGTCGTTTTCACGAACTAAGTGGAAAGCGCCGGAAGTAGGTAAGATAGTCAAACTTTGATCAGGGCGCAACGATTCTCCTTTAATGTCATTATTAGCCCATATAATAGTATCTTGAGAGATATTAAATCTTTCAGCAACAGAAGAAAGAGTATCTCCTTCTTGAATCCTATACTCTCTTATCTCTTTGTCTTCAACAGAGAAATCGGTCGGTCCGTATCCCTCAGAAAGGGCACCCAGAATCTGAGGAGAGATCATTACCGGGGCAGAGACTCCGGTGATACTGTCTTCTTGAACAAAAAGAAGCGGTAGAGGTTCATAGATATTATGCCTTGCCTCAATTAAACTTGCCCTCTCTAAACTACCTGAAAAGGATCCAAATAATAAATCCGAGAGATTATCTTCTGAATCCGTCTTCACAATTGAAAGAGCAAAAAAGACAACAAAACAAAAAAACACTAGAAAAAGAGCTCTCCTTAATTTTTTATTATTCAGGATACTTTCCATTATCTTTTATCCATACTATAATAAAAGAAAAATATGTCAATAGATTCAACCGTTAAACCATCTAAATCCTTGGGCCAGAATTTTTTACGAGATCAAAATGTAATTAAAAAGATAGTAAGATTGGCCGACCTCTCTTCCAAAGACGCTGTCTTGGAGATAGGTCCGGGAACCGGATTTCTTACCAAAGAGATGGCCAAGAGATGCAAAAAAATCATCGCCGTAGAAAAGGATAAAAGATTAATTAGTATCTTAAAAGAGAATTTAAAAGAATTCGAAAACGTATCGATTGTTAATGAGGATATTTTAATTTACAAGATAAGATTAAAGAAGTATAAAGTGGTGGCTAGTCTTCCTTATTACGTAGCTAATTTAATTATTAGAGAGCTTTTAACCTTAAAAAACACCCCCTCAAAAATGGTCTTGGTAGTACAGAAAGAGGTTGCGCAAAGAATCTGCCAAAAACCTCCCAGAATGAACCTGCTTGCTCTCGGCGTGCAATCTTTGGGAAAACCTAAAATACTCTCCTATATCTCTAAAAGATCTTTTACCCCCGTTCCTAAAGTAGACGGAGCAATCTTAGAGATAATCCCCGAAAAAAAGGAGATCGACTATCCTCTCTTTTTCAATCTTATCAGGGCCGGTTTTGTTCACCCCCGAAAACAGCTTGCCAACAATCTTGCAATTATGTTAAAATTAGAGAAAGAGATGGTAAATGAATGGTTAAGAAAAAACAAGATTAAACCGGAACAGAGAGCAGAGACGTTGAGGTTAAAAGATTGGATAGCATTAACAAAAAATTTATGAAAAAAACAGTCTTAATAATAATTGGATTATCTCTCCCTCTCTTTCTTTTCGCAGTAACAGAGGTAATCTATCCGGGGCTAGAGGTGGATATGGATTCTGACACTCTGTTAGAAGATTATGTTCTTTATGTTTTTAACTTTGTTTACGGAATTTTCGGCATTATTATCTTCGCCGCCCTCGTCTACGCCGGCTTTAAATATATTACTTCGGTGGGAGACGCTACTAAAACCCAGGAAGCCAAGAAAGCGATTAAATCAGCGGTACTCGGCTTTTTGTTATTGGTCTTTTCCTTTTTGTTAATCTACACCATCAATCCCGATTTAATTGTTTTAGATATATTAGAAGTTGATATAGCGAGAAGATCTCCTCTCCGCTTCTTTTCTCCTTCTTCAATAGAAGAACCTGATCTAATCGCCCGAGAGATTCCAATCGGAAAGGCGATAGAATATACTTTGAAAAAAGAAGGCTCTGAACTTCAACCCTTGGGCAAGATTGAAAAGATGAGAGATGAATTAGAGGAATTTCTGACTGAAGGAATAGAGGCAGACCCTCCGGACGTTTTAGATATCGAAGAGAGAGACGGTTATTACTTTCATCGCCTATCTGATTTAAATAAATATTTAAAAGCACTGACTGAATACTGTAAGGCCAGTAACATGATCGCTATCTGCACAGAATCAGAAAGTGGCTCTGCTCCTCAGTCATGCCAAGGGGACGTCTGTCTTTTAGACCAGGACGAAGATGAGGTAAGAGAAAATATGAACGAAGTAATAGATATAAATAATGAAAAGATTAAAGAGCTACTTGAGTTTCCTCCCAGAATTAGAGAGTATACGGCCGCTTACCAAAAGAGAGCCAATAAGCTCGTCATAGCGACTGAAGAGATGGCTTTTGGAGAATCTTCTCTTATCTCTCTGTTAGAATATTTCAGCAGCAAGGAGGGCCTCGCTCAACAAGGATGGCAGGCAGAAGAGATCCCTTTATTTCAACCAGAATACGATCATCTCAAACCAACCCTAGAAAGAGAAGGAAGGGTTGTTGAGGATCCTTTTACTTTTTACCGCCCAATCGGGGGAAACGCCTTAGAAGACTACTCTTTCCAAGCCTTATCTCAACATGTAGATATTGAAGATTATCAATACGAACAGATGTCAGAAGTAATGTGCTCTCACTCCATTCCCGTCGGTCATTTAATAGACGAAACCTTGAGAACGGCCAGCGCCATTATTATTAAAGCAGAAAGCTTGATTCCTTTAATAGAAGAGATGGCGGTCTCTATTGAAGAGCTAAATGTCTTGGCGGATAGTTGTAGCGAGAAAGATGTTAGGGTAAATTGCGGAGGGATCCCCAACCCTTGTTATAATTTATGCTCTGTACCCGCTTGCGCTCCCATCTGTCGTTCAAGAAATATGCAGAGTGCAGGATCTTGTTACGGCGGACCGGTTTGCCCCAGAGACGAGATAGAAGAAGAAGTGGAAAGAATAAAAAAACTTGAAGACGAGATATTTGTCGTTTTAAAAGAATTA